>CAZUEI010000364.1:0-2498 GCA_964618985.1 uncultured Chloracidobacterium sp. | reverse complement strand
TGTTGTCGTCTTTAAAAGCGATTCGTCGTACAAGAATTTTAAGCCTAAACGGGCGGACGGCAAGGTCGACAATTTTGTAGCCGGGTTTTTCCAGCCCGGAGATGACGTCAATTACATAACGCTCTCGACCGAAGGCGAGGACGCGCAAACCTTCTCGACTATATTCCACGAATATGTACACTTTATAGTCAATACAAATCTTGGCAAATCGGAAATTCCGGCGTGGTTTAACGAGGGGTTGGCCGAATATTACGAGACCTTTGCCATGGACGGCGACATAAAGGCAAGACTCGGCGTGCCGAATTGGCGCCATGTGGCTTTTCTGCGACAAAACGAACTGATGCCGCTCTCAACCTTGTTTGGCATCAGTAATTATGAGCTTTTGCAAATCGGCGATCATTCTCGCAGCATTTTTTATTCTCAATCTTGGGCGCTTATTCACTATTTACTGCAGAATGGCAAACAAGAACCTTTGGGCAAATTTCTGAATTTTCTTTTAATCGACATCCCCGCCGAAAAAGCGTTTCAGGACGCATTTCAATTTAGCCTGCAACAGATGGAAGGCGAACTGCGTAAATATATTAAAAAGTCAGAGTATCAATACAGTATAGTTACCTTTAAGAACAAATTGACCCTCGACGGTGACATGCAGACCTCACCGCTGGACGAGGCCGCCAGCAATGCTTATCTCGGCGATCTTCTTTACCACACAAACCGATTTGACGACGCCGAGCCGTTTCTTTTGAACGCGCTTAAGGCCCAACCCGATTCCAGCCTTGCGAACGTAACGCTGGGCATGGTTCGCATACGACAGAGAAAGTTCACTGACGCCAAACAACTCCTCGAAAAGGCCATCGCGGGCGACCCAAAAAATCACATGGCGTTCTTTCGATATGCATACCTTCTGAGCCGCGAGTCGCAGGACGAATTTGGCTTCGCTCGCTCACTCGAAAAGGAACCGGCGGCCAAAATACGCGAGGCTCTAAAAAAAGCGATCGCTCTCAACCCCTCGTTTACCGAGAGCTATGAATTACTCGCTTTTGTTGATCTTGTCAGCGGTGAAGAACTGGAAGATGCCGCCAAAATGATGCGAATCGCTTTGCGATATCAACCGGGCAATCAACGATATGCTCTGCGGCTTGCGGAGGTGCTTTCGCGTCTCGAAAAATTGGATGAAGCAGGCGCGATCGCGGAAAAGATCGCACGCACGGCTGACAAACAGGATATCAAAGCCCGTGCAGAAAGCCTCGTCGCGCAGATCGTAAACCTCAAATCGTTCAACGTACGCAAAGCTGCGTTTCAGAAACAAACAGAATCATCGGGAACGGCAAATGCCAGTTCCGGCCCGTCCGGACTCCGGCAACCCCGCGACGGCACTCCACCGACCGAAGCCGAGATCGCCCGGATGGAGGCGGAAGTAACTCTCATCAGTATCAACGGATCTCTTCGAAAACTAAAATCTAACGAACAACGCGTCATCGGCCGTATTCAGAAGATCGATTGCAAACCGCGGCCGCTAGTTTTTGTCATCAAAACCGTCGAAGGTATCTTTAATATTACGAGCATTGATTTTGAATCGCTGGATGTGCAGGCATTCGATCTGGTCGCCAGCAATACTCAAGTTGGCTGCGACATTGACCTTTCAGGTTTTAATGCTGTCATAACGTTTCTGCCCGTTTCATCCCCCAAGTCCGCTTCACGCGGCGAGATCAAAGCGATCGAGTTTGTCCCTGGCGACTTTCGCTTCCTGAGCGAAGCCGAAATGAAATCCGTTGCGCCACCGCCACCGCCCCGCAGGGCCGACCCTGGTGATGTGGACGCTCGGCGTCATGCAGCTATGATGCAGGCCATCAAGGACGCTCTTCCCAAACCCGTGGAAGGCCAAAAACGTGAGATCGGTTATCTCGACAAGATCGAATGCACAAAGAACGGGGTATTCTTTCACGTGAGGACCGAGACCAGGACGCTTAAATTAAGCAATTCGTCTCCGCAAACACTTCAGATCGTCGTCTTTGTGCGAGATCTCGAAGGGGTGCAATTCGGCTGTCAGTTAAAGCCCGTTGAGTTCCCCGTAGTTTTTATCTATGCCGACAAGCCCGATGGGAAAGCGAAAACAGCCGGTGAGATCATTTCGCTCGGGTTTGTTCCGAAATCATTCGTTTTCGATTAGTTTCGGAGCAGATCGGGTATGTTAAAGTTTTAGTTGTTCAACCACAAGGAGGAGAGAATGACAGATCACAACACATCTGCGGCGGCAAGGCAGGAAATACCGCCCGAAGGACAAATGATGCAGCTTATTATGGGCGGCTTTGTTTCACAGGCAGTCTATGTAGCCGCGAAGCTCGGCATCGCCGATCAATTGGCAAAAGGAGAAAAAACAACCGCCGACCTCGCGGTATCAAGCGGGACAGACGAACGTTCTCTCTACCGGCTGCTGCGATCGCTGGCAAGCCTCGGCGTATTTACCGAAACATCTGACCGCACATTTGCAAATACTA
>CAZUEI010000363.1:0-2510 GCA_964618985.1 uncultured Chloracidobacterium sp. | reverse complement strand
TGCCTGCCGTCCCGATGCCCCCGAGGATTGCCATGTAAACGACCATCAACTGAACACCGAGCGTAAGTTCGACCCCCGCAAGCTGTGCTATAAACAGAACTGTCACTCCCTCGTAAAGCGCTGTACCATTTTGGTTTGCGGTTGCACCGACAGTCAGCACGAAACTATTTATTTCCTTTGGCACACCAAGATTCTCCTCGGAGATACGCAATGCTGTCGGCAACGTAGCGTTAGACGATGATGTCGAAAACGCCGTGATGACAACCGTCCAAACTCTTCGGAAAAAATCGAGCGGGCTCAGTTTTGAAAGTAACCACACGGACAGCGAAAACACTCCGAAAAAATGCAGCCCAAGGCCAAGTAACACGGTCACGACAAACCAGCCGAGCGAAACCAAAAGATCAAGTCCGAAGACTGCAATGTTGGTGAACAAAAGGCACGCCACGGCGAAGGGCGCGAACTTCATTATGATGTCGATGATCTTCGTCGTGATCGCAAACAACGACTCCATCACGCCGACAAACGGCGATGACACGGGCGCCGGCAACAGCGTTATCGCAATTCCGATGATGAGCGCGAAGAACATTAGGTGGAGCATGTTCGGACTATCGCCCGAGATCGAGTTGAAAACATTGCGCGGAACAACGGTCTTTACAACCTGCATCAAAGCCGAGTCGGACTTTGCAGCTTCGGCGGCTTTTGTTTGAGCCTCGGTCAAAGTTTTGGCGCCGCTTGAGTATTTCTCTTTTAACTGCGCCGCTGTTTCCGGATTAACTCGCTCGCCCGGCCGGATGGTATTCGCTAGCCCTAGTCCGATCGCAACCGAGATCGCAGAAATAATGAGGCAATAGGCGAACGACTTGAGCCCGATTCGGCCTAGCTTGCGTATGTCCCCGATGCCCGCAACTCCGACAACGAGCGACGAAAACACCAGAGGCACGACGATCATTAGAAGTAGGTTTAAAAACAATGTGCCAATCGGCTGCGTGATGTTCGCTATCGTCCACGAAACGCTTTCATTGGTCCCACCAAGGATTTGATTTGCGGCCAGTCCGCCGGCCACGCCGACGAGCAATCCGATCAGGATCTTTGTATGCAAAGCCATTCCTCGAGGCTTGTCTGGCGTTTTGTCATCAAGATCGGTCGCCAACTCGCGGTCGTATTGATCGGCTGGTATTTGCTGTTTGTCGTTTTCGCTCATTTTGGTGGGCTCCTTGGTTAATAAAACGAGATTTTGTGTGAGTTTAGCAGAAGTATTGAGATTTTTGTATTTTTGTTACGATTAAGAAACCGATGTTCGAGTCTATACATTTCAGTTCAAAAGGCCGCGCGACAACAAATGCGTCAAAGCCAGAGGTCTTAAGGAAACTGCGCGAGATAGTCGGAGTTGAAAATGTTGTCGTCGATGCTGAAAGGGTAGAGCCGTATGGTGCTGATGCGGTAAAAGAAAAATTCCCGCCCGAGGCCGTTGTTTTTCCAGAATCGACGATGCAAATTGTCGCGATACTCAAACTTGCCAATGAATATTTGTTTCCTGTAACGGCACGCGGCGGCGGTGTTGGTTATACGGGCGGAGCGGTTCCGGTTGACGGCGGCATTGTGATAGGCACCGACCGGATGAATAAGATCATCGAGATCAATGTGGATGACCTGTACGCTATCTGCCAACCGGGCATTAGGACTATCGATTTACAGCAAGCGGTTGAAAAACAGGCGCTGATGTTCGCGCCTGATCCGGCCAGCTACAAGAACAGTTTTATCGGCGGCAATATTGCAGAGAACGCCGGTGGGATGCGGACGCCGAAATACGGTGTTACGAAGCATCATGTTCTCGGACTCGAGGTCGTGACTGCGACCGGCGAGGTCATTAGAACCGGTGGAAAGACTGTCAAAAACGTCGTCGGTTTTGACCTGACCGGCCTGATGTGCGGCTCGGAAGGAATGCTCGGCATTATTACCGAAGCGACGTTGAAATTGCTGCCGGTACCGGAAGCAACTTCTACTGTAAGGGGAAATTTCCGCACGATGGAAGAAGCGTGCAAGGTCCTGACGAAATTCACGCCTGAAGGATTGCTGCCGATGGCGATGGAGGTCATCGACAAATTTTGCATAGAAGCAGTCGAGGGAAATTTCGCATTTGGACTCTCGAAAAATGCCAAAGCGATTCTGCTTGTGGCGGTTGATGGCTCGAAAGAAGAGGTCGAGAAAAATGCGCTGACGATTGAACGCATAATAGGCGAAAATGGAGGCTTTGACATTCTGCGTGCGCAAAGCAAGGAAGACGAAGACAGGCTATGGGATGTTCGCCGCGCGATCTCACCGAGCCTGATGAAATACGGCACGCTCAAGATCAACGAAGATGTTGTTGTGCCGCGTTCAAAAGTGCCTGAGCTTGTTGCAAAGATCGAGGAGATAGGGAAGCGGCACGATACATTCGTCGCCAACTTTGGCCACGCAGGCGACGGCAATATCCACGTCAATTTTATGTGTGATCGTGAAGACGCCGCATC
>CAZUEI010000362.1:0-2530 GCA_964618985.1 uncultured Chloracidobacterium sp. | reverse complement strand
GGCACAAATCCGATCTTGACCTCTGGATAACCAAATCGAGCCGTCTTTGTCGCAATCACGAGATCGCACGCAGTCGCTAATCCGCAGCCCCCGGCAAGCGCTCGTCCATGCACCGCCGCGATCACCGGCACGCGAATCTGCCTTATCAGCAAAAACAACTCAGCCAAACTCCGCGCATCCTCAACATTCTCTTCATACGATGCCGTCGCGATCTTTTGAATCGAAGCGAGATCAGCCCCCGAACAAAAATCCTTACCTGCGCCGCGAATCAAGATGCAGCGCAGCGACTCATCCGCATCAGCTTCTCGCAGAGCATCTTTGAGCGCCGCGATCAACTCATCATTCAAAGCATTGCGCTTCTCCGGCCGATTAAGCGTGATGACGCGGATCGCATTTTCCGTTGAGATAAGAACTTCAGGCATTTGTTTCTTCGTCAACATCAATATACATCCGCAGCAATGCAGTCGAAAACGTTTTCCCCTGCGCATCTGTCATCAAACTGAGCGTGCCGCCGCCGCCGAGTGAACCGTGCAGCAAAAAATTTAATGCGTTGAGATTTGGCAACTCAAATCTTTCGACATCACCTTTTACCATGTCACCGAAGTGTTCCTTGACACGTTCTGCCGTAACCTCGCGGACGAGCAGAGGGTAATTCGCAGGATCGAGAGCGATCAAACCGACGTTTGCCGTGTCGCCTTTATCACCGGAACGAGCGTGCGCGAGTTTTACAAGTTGAACTTTCATATCATCAAACATTCTACATTATCGCGTCATTTATGGCGTTTCGATACAGCATAGGACAATGGGTCCTTAACGATCTCATCTACAAGCCCCAACCTTAACGCCCTTTCAGCATCAATCGGCAAGGCCGTAAAGAACATCTCAAGCGCCGCCGCTTCACCGATCAATCTTGGAAGCCGCTGAGTGCCGCCCCAGCCGGTGATAATTCCAAGCCCCGTGCCCGGATGTGCAAATTTTGCGTTTGGCGAAGCTATCCGCTTATCACAAGCCAAGGCCAGATCAAGCGCTCCGCCAAAACAAAAGCCATTGATAGCAGCGATCGTCCACTGCGGCAGCGAAGCGATCTTTGTCATCAAATTCTGGCCTCGCTGTGCAAATTCCCTCGCCGTTTCTGAGGTGCCGTCGGCTATCTCCCGAAGATCTGCGCCGGACGCAAAAACATCATCCGTGCCCGTGAATATCAAAGCGACAATTTCGTCGTTTAACCGGCTGTCGATGATCTCATCAAGTTGCTTCAACACCGCGACCGACAGCGGATTGCGTATTTCCGGCCGAACAAATCGAATAACGAGAGTCGAGCCTGTGTGTTCAATATTCAACTCGTTAGACATTTTAAGGCAATTTAACCACAGAGAACACAGAGATCCCAGAGGAATCTCTCATCTCCCTGTGTCCTCTGTGCTCTCTGTGGTGAATTCTTAGAAAAACACCACCCACGTCGCAAAATCGTACGAGAAATTCTCAAAATGATGCTCCATTCCGGCAGGAACAAAGAAAGCATCGCCCGCTGCAAACGTATTTGCTTCGCCGTCGATGATCAGCAAGCCGCTGCCGCGTGCTATGAAGTAAAATTCATCTTCGTCATGCGGAGTTTGATAGTCTTTGCCCTGCGGCGCAAAGAATTCCAGCTTGACGTTTCCCTTCTTAAAAGGCTCTATATCCCAAACGCCGTCCTTCCATTTTTCGTTCGCCTCCAGAGGCAATTTTGCCAAAAATTCATCGACAGTAAACTTCATTGGTTCTTCCCCAGCTTTGCGTAGCATTTATCGGTCAGCTTTGTCAGGCGTTCAGCCTCGTGAATGTTGCCGGGCGTGCCCTGCGTCGCGAGTAGCTGGCCACACTTGTATGGACGAGCCTCGATCTTTGCCTGAATAGTGTTGTTTATCTCGTGCGTCAAGATCTGTGCCGCCCAGCTCTTAAAACCCTGATTCGGAGTATTCACGTACCACCACATATCGACCGGCACCGTCGCATACGGACGCGGCTTGCCGCCTTTTATTAATCCAAAAGTAATCGGCAGCGCCGAGCCTGCCTGCACCGGCCTTTTCCCCTTGAGTTTATAAAGAAAAAGATACGACGTGCTGACCGGAAGCTGCTTGATCGCAGACTTGGGCAAATTCCAGCCCATCATTGCATAAGCCGTATCGTCCGGTATTTTGTCCTTATTTTTATCCTCCCCGATCCGATATGGAGTATAACCGTGTTTCGCATTCGACGTGACATACTTGACCTCAAAAACAAACCGCGAGTTCTTCTCGATAAATTCAACGGCTTCTTTAACGGGAATTTCCGCGTGCTGCACCTGGTCAGCTCCGTCCAATAAAACAACCGTCAAAGTCCACGGAATTTTCTCCTCGGTTTTCGCCACCTGCCCAAAAGCGAGCGAAGCTAAACCTACAAGGAGAAAAAAGACCAGAAAAATACGTCTCATATGGCCCTGTCAGAACCGGGAGCGATAGCGACTGGGTTCCTGAAGCTGACTAAAACAATATCGACGGCAAAAACGCGC
>CAZUEI010000361.1:0-2532 GCA_964618985.1 uncultured Chloracidobacterium sp. | reverse complement strand
ACGCCGCAAAATTTACCAAAGAAATGGTAAAGATCGAGCCGCCGGTCGAAGGGCTAAGCATTTATCCGTCCGGAAATAACGTATATTTTCAGGGCTACAAAAAAGGACGAACGACATACAAGATCACGATCGACGGTACGCTTTCGGACATGTTCGGGCAATCACTTGGTAAGCCTGCGACCGCATTGATAAAAGTAGGTTCGGCTGACACAAATCTTTATTCGCAGGGTGGTTTTATGACCGTTCTCGACCCGACAGCGAAACCGACATATTCGATCTACTCGACAAATCTCAACGCGGTCAAACTGCGCCTTTTCGCCGTCGAACCAAAAGATTGGCAGCAGTTTCAGAATTATGTCCGCCACATGAATTACGACGACGGCAAACGTCCGACGATCCCCGGCCGACTTGTTACAGACAAAGTTTTGCCGATCGAGGTAAAGCCGGACGAAATGGTCGAAACGCGCATCGATATCTCGGCCGCTCTCGATAGCGGTTTTGGCAATGTCATCGTCGATATCGAACCAACAGTTCGACGTGACAAATACGACCGCACGCGAATTTTCACATGGCTGCAGGCGACGCAGATCGGGCTAGACGCGTTTGTAGATAACACGGAACTGGTCGGATTTGTGACCGAATTAAAAACCGGCAAACCGCTTGCCGGCGTTGATCTTTCGATCTATCCAAATGGTAAGGCAATGAGCGGTGAGCAGTCAGCAGTTAGCAGTGAAGGCAATGGATTTCTTGCAACAGTTTGGAATTGGTTTACAAGCAAAGGCGGGCCGCGCGAGATCGAATCTCTTGATTCCGACGGCTCTGCGGCGACGGTCGAATCTGTCGAGCCTGCTCAAACAAATCGCACCGGAACGAACGGGATTCTACGACTTCAACTGCCTGATGCCCCACCAAAACAGCAAAACCTGCTGATCGCAAAACGCGGAAAAGACACCGCGTTCTTGCCGGAAAACACTGAGTATTACTGGCAGGACAGCGGCAATTGGTATAAGAAAACTGAATATGACACGCTTCGCTGGTTCGTTTTTGACGACCGCAAGATGTATAAGCCGAAGGAAGAGGTTTCAGTCAAGGGCTATATCCGAAAGATCACAGCGGGCAAACTCGGCGATGTCGAGGGTCTCGGCGATGCCGCAAACGGCCTGACCTATTCCGTCAAAGACGCCCGCGAAAACGAGATCGCAAAAGGAACGGGCAATCTCAATTCGTTTGGCGCTTTTGATTTCAAATTCACGCTTCCCGACAACGTAAATCTCGGCTACGCGCGCATAGACCTTTCGACAAACAGCAACATTTCTGGCGGCAGTTTT
The DNA here is from genome assembly GCA_964618985.1 of uncultured Chloracidobacterium sp. Lineage (GTDB taxonomy): Bacteria > Acidobacteriota > Blastocatellia > Pyrinomonadales > Pyrinomonadaceae > OLB17. The sequence continues at coordinate 1,204 of CAZUEI010000361.1, read as the reverse complement.
TCGCATCAATTCCAGATACAGGAATTTCGCCGCCCCGAGTTTGAGGTCACGAGCAAAGTCGAAACCGAAGCGCCGCATTTTGTCGGCGGCAAGGCGCTGCTTTCTGTCGAGGCAAAATACTACGCCGGCGGCGGGCTTGCCAACGCCGAAACCAATTGGACCGTCACCGCGTCGCCGACAAATTACACTCCGCCAAACCGCAGCGACTACACCTTCGGCACATGGACGCCGTGGTGGAGAGTTTACGATTATGGTGAATTTGGCTACGGTGGACGCGGCTATTACGGCGGCACAACTCAGACGTTCAAAGGCGTTACCGATGCCGGTGGCAAGCATTTGCTCAAAATAGACTTCGAATCGGTCAAGCCTCCGCGGCCATACACGATCTCGGCTGCGTCTTCGGTGCAAGACGTTAATCGCCAAACATGGTCAAGCTCGACTTCACTGCTTGTCCATCCGTCGTCGCTATATATCGGCATCAAGACCGACAGAACATTCGTGCAAAAGGGCGAGAAGATCAATATTGATTCGATCGTTTCCGACATTGACGGCAACTTGATCGCCGGACGCGACGCCGAGATCAAAGCCGTGCTCAAAGACTGGCAGTTTGATAAAGGCACCTGGAAGGAAGTGACGGTTGACGAGCAAACATGCAACGTGCAGTCCACGTCGTCCACTACGTCCATGCCGTCCAGATGTTCGTTCCTCGCCAAGAGCGGCGGTCAGTACACGATCACCGCAACGGTGATGGACGACCGAGAACGCTTCAACGAAAGCCAAATGACAGTTTGGGTTCCCGGGGGAAAACAACCGCCAAAACGGAACGTCGAACAGGAAGAAGCGCAAATAATTCCAAGCAAAAAAGATTACGCTCCTGGCGACGTAGCAGAACTGCTCGTCATCTCGCCGTTCACACCAGCCGAAGGCGTTCTGACGCTCCGACGCGACGGCATTGTCAAAACCGAGCGGTTCACGATGAAGGATTCGTCTATCACGCTCAAAATTCCGCTCGAAGAAAAATACCTGCCTAATATCACGGCACAGGTCGATCTTGTTGGCTCGGAACCTCGAACAAATGACAAAGGTGAGGTCGATTCAAAATTCGCTCCGCGTCCGGCATTTGCAAGCGGCAATATCAATCTACCGATCTCAATTGCCTCGCGTAAACTGACCGTCTCAGCCGAGCCGGTTGATAAAACACTCG
>CAZUEI010000360.1:0-2534 GCA_964618985.1 uncultured Chloracidobacterium sp. | reverse complement strand
GATAAGCCGTCGAACGAAATATGTGCCTTGCATTGCGGTCTAAATTGTAAACGAAGCTTCCTGGATCGACGATAAATGGCCTGCCTAAGGCGGAGACTTCTATACTCAATGCGTCGTTGTGTCCATGCGAACCACGCCCGTTTACGCCGCAATCGTTGGCATTGAAATGAAGATACAGATCGCCGTCACGCATTACGTAAGCACCAGCGTCGGGAAATGCCTTCGAGGCGTGTGATGCGTCAGACTGTAGCGACTCAAAAGTATTTATACCTTCGTCACCCAAAAGCCAGAGAATTTCCGGCGTCACTTGTTGTTTGAATTTCTGTTCGTCAAAAGCAGCAGCGCCAAGGGCGAGCAAATATGTTTGATCGTCAGCGTCTCGTTTGATAACGGGAACTATTTGCGATCCGTCAGCGTCGCCAATCAGCGGGACTCGTCCATCTGGGCGAGTTATCCCGTGAATGTATTCGAGCATCCGGCGGTGAATGTCCCAATATTTGTGCGGTATAACATCGCCATTTTTTTTCGCAAGTAAAAACGAATACAAAAATAATTCCGTCACAAATTTGTGATAGCCGGTCGAGGCTTCGAAGCCGGCACCGTCGGGCAGGATCTGCTTGTCCATTTCGAGAAGCATCTCGGACATGCCAAATTCTTTCCATTCAGTAGCTTTTTTCAATTCGGGCAAAAGCGTTCCAATCCAAAATAACCCGACGACGTCAGACAAATAATGATTGCTGGTTGCAATGTAAGAAAATTCGTTGTTGTCGAGGATAAATCGGCCGTGCTGGTCGAATAGCTGCAGAATTCGCGTAAGCCTTTCCTCGGTGCAGGCTTTTGACCGGCGAAATATGTCGAACGCGGCAAGTAAATTTATTGAGCGTAAAGCAACTTCCATCGCGCAGTTCCAGTTGGCTCCGCGTGCGTAAGGATTTTGCTGCATCCAGGTTTCTACGTGCGAGAAAAATGTTTCAGCGTAAACTTCGTCGCCAGTAAGTGCAAACGCACACGCGAGTGTGACTGCGTGGCCGAAGCGATTAAGTTCCCACAAAATGCGAATATCCGCGCCATCTTGTTTGTAAATAACAACATCGGCGTGATATTCGAGTCCCCAATCTTTTCCGGTTATGGGATCGCAACGCCAGAAGTTTTCAGCTTTGAATTCAAACGACTCCAAACCGGCGAGTTCCCATTTTGATTCTCGGACAATACAATTTGCCGACTCGATCAGCCGCAAGGTTTCGTCGGGGAAAAGCTGCAAGTGTAGATCTTTTATTCGTTCAAGATCGTTGGAGAAAGGAAAAAATGAAACATTTCTCTCGTGAAAATGTGACAACAGTTCGGCAGGAGAAAGTGATGAGAATTGAGCGGAAAGCCTCGCGGGAGAATCATTGATCTTGTCGAGATCGCGACGTTCGCTTTTTTGCCGGTCAGCAGCCTTTTTTCGACGCAAAAACTCGCGTGGCAGATCGGCTATTGATACGTCGCCTCGAAAAACGGTTTTGATCTTGCTGGAAATGTTCACTCAGAAGAAAGGATAGCCCAAGTGTCGGGATTTTGCTTGCTTTCGGGCGGCAAAGGTTTATAATCGCATCATTCGTTGGCATCGATATCTTTATTGAAATTTGGGGAATTAAGATGAAGAGATTTATTTCGGCTCTCGCGCTTTGCGCCTCGCTGTTTGTGCTTCTGACCCTGTTCCTTTTTCCGCCGTCTCCATCGGCAGCGGCTAAAGAGAACGTCATAATGAAGCTGCTTAATTTGCCAGCGCCTCCGCCGCCAAATCCGCTGGTTCAGGGACAGCACCGGCGCGACGAAAAATTTTACGACAAAAACAATCCGCCCGACGACAACGCGCCTATCGAAGACCTTATAGATTACTGGACAAATCAAACCGGCGCTTACAGAGGCGATAACTTTAACATCAATTTCAAGCGTCAGTTGTCCGGCAGAACGCTGGACAGGCTGATGGTGGAAATGGCGAAAAGGCCTGAGCTTGCTACTCAGTTGCTCGACGTTTTGCCAAACGACAAGTCGGTTATCGACGCGGTCAAAGATCTTTATGATAGTGCGGGCGCGGAAGGCGGCGTCGGTCGCGATGAAGGAAAACGACTGCGAGATTGGCTGCGGTTCAACAGCCCGTATTTCAGCGGCGATCTTGAACGAGTGTCAAAGCAGATAAAAGACGAGAATAATTATGTCAGCCAAAACAACGAGAACAATCTTTTGGCGCTGACGCGACACGATTTTGATAAAGCAAGCCCGATCATAAGCCAGCTTTACAATGACCCGTCGCAGCCAGTTTCGAGGGCGCTTGCAACTTGGGCGCTGTATCGTCACGCTTTGGAAACAGATTCGCTTAGCGACATCGAACGTTACCGAAGTGAACTGATGCGCATGGTCGAGGACCGCAATCAATCCGAAGGCGTGCGGGACAAAGCCAACGACGCGCTGATGCTTGAACGCGATTTTCCTGGACGCGAGGATTGGGCTCTTTCTCTTTTTGAAGACGAAACATTCGTGGCCATCACGCG
>CAZUEI010000359.1:0-2542 GCA_964618985.1 uncultured Chloracidobacterium sp. | reverse complement strand
GGAATTTGGGGCTTAGGACGAGGCTTTTTAAGTAGGCGTCGATGGCCTGGTCAAATTGCTTGTCGGCGAACGATGCGTTTCCTAACAGATACCAACCGTCAACGCTGTTTGGATTTTTAGCAGTGTAATCGGTAAGCCCCTTGACCGCCCTGGTATATTTGCTTGTCGCCTCGACCGATTTGTTCAAGCCTACATATGCGTTGCCGAGATAATAATTGGTTTCGCCGTCATTGGGCTCAAGATCGAGAGCGGTGTTGCACGCGGCTGCAGCTTCGTAGTATTTTCTCAGGACATTTTGGGCACGGCAAAGAGCAGTATAGCCAGCAAAAGCTTTCGGCAGCAGCGTGATCCCGGCCTCTGCAGCCTTGACCGCATCATCGTTACGGTCGGCAAGACTATAGTAAAGGCTGAGTGTTGTGTAGATCTTGCCGTCGTTCGGAAAAGCCTTCTGCCCGTTCTTTAAGGCTGTGATCGAATCAGCATAACGATTCTCGTTACGGTAAACTTCAGCCAGATTGAAATAGCTCAAATATATGTCGGGTTTTGAGTTGATAGCCCGCTGATAAGATTCGATCGCGCCCTGCCAATTTCCCTGTCTCTGTCGTGCATCGCCTAGAAGATAGTGCGATTCCCCGGGAAACCTTGTTCCTTTTGCTAGAGCCGTTTCTGCCGCGACACCTTGAGCTTTTGCGTCACCGAGAGCAAAATATGCGCGGGCCATGTTGTATTGAACATCGGCGTCATTCGGCGCAACCTTTGCGGCTTTTTGAAATGCATCGAGCGCCGCCGGAAATGCCTTTCGATCCATATTGATCTCGCCTTTTCCTTTTAGGAACTGCAGGTCCTTTGGGTCGATGGCAAGCCCTTTATCGATGTCACCCATCGCCGCATCGTAATTCTGTTGCTCGTAGTAAATAAAAGCGCGGACACGATATACCTCAAGTGGCTTAAACCCCTGACTCAATGCGGTTGTAAACTCCGCAATAGCATTGTCATTCTCTTTCAAATTAAAGTGGGCAAACCCTTTTCGGTAATGAAGTAAAGGGCTGTTAGGAACTAAACTGATGGCTTGGCCGTAAGCATCAGCCGCCATGCGGTAATTTTTTTGTTGAAATGCCTTGTCAGCTTGTTCTGCCAGCTTTTTTGCCCGCTCGCGGTCTTTTTTAGACTGAGCAACGACGGACAGCGGCGCCGCAATGATAACGAGTGCGGCCAGACATTTAATACATGCAAAAACAAACCTATGTCGTTTCATAATTCTCGTTCAAGCCTATTGCAGGATCACCGTCCGGTCGTCTTTTGGTTTTGGTTTCGGCGTGTTTTTAGCCGGCGGAGGCTGTGTCGAGCCAGGATTTTTGCCCGTAGCGGGCTGACGCGGTGGCACGCTGCCGGGAGCGGTTGTCGTTCGCGGCGCATTATCGGTATTTGTATTGGTCTCGACGGTGGCCGTGTTTGAATTTGAATTAGTGTTTTGACTAGATTCGGCAATCACTTCTACAGTCGGCGACGGCGAGGGGCTTGCCGGAGCAGGAGTTGGCGTTGGCGTCGGTTTAGCAACTGCGTAATACTTCGAATAATAAAACCAACCGCCCCCGCCGGCGACTCCGCCAAGAAGAAGTAATCCGATCAACACCCCGATGATCAGGCCGGTCTTAGAAGATTTCTTTTTCTGGGCGGCTTTGGGAATGTTGACTTGCACGCCGGGCGACGGCATCACATTTACGCCTGCCGCCGCAGCCGATGCTGCTGGATACTGCTCGGTGGGCTGGGAAGCCAACCTGGTCTCGGTTTCCCCTTCGGTTTCCGCCGGAGAAGCAAGAACTTCAGTTTTTATTGAAGATTGTTTTGGCGGTTCAACTGTGACAGGCACAATTTGTTCAATAGTTTCTTCAAGTGTTGGCTCCGGCTCTGCGGGCTGTGCCCGTGTTGCCATTTCTGAGGGATTTGTCTGCGGAGCCGAAGGCGCAAAATCTCCCCGCATATCGATAGTAACATCATCAACCTCTGCGGTCTTTTCTTGTTTGAACGCTCGGCGCAGAGCCTTTTGCATTTCCGCAGCGCTTGAAAACCGTTGATCCTGACGCAGCTCAGTTCCCTTGAGAATGACTTCGGAAACAGCAGGCGAGATCTCCGGGTTGATCTCGTTTAGCGGAACGATCGGGTCTTTTTCTCCTCCGAGCAGGGCGTCGGCCCGTGTCAGAGCATCCGCCGGTATGGTGTTGGTCAAAAGCTGATACAACGTAGCCGAAAGAGAATAAAGATCACTTCTCGCGTCAGTGCCTGTTCCGCGTATCTGCTCCATCGACGCAAAATGCGGCGAATACCCGGCAACGCTGGCCGAATTCATCGAGTTGCCAGTTGCACTCGAATCAAAATCCTTCGACAAGCCAAAATCGAGCAAGATGATGTGGTTTTCATCAGTAAGCTTCAAATTTTGCGGCTTAATATCGCGGTGAACGATAGGCGGCTCATGTGAATGCAAATACGACAGCGCGTCCAGCATTTGATCAGCCCAGAACATTACCCAGCTTAACGGAAAAGG
>CAZUEI010000358.1:0-2553 GCA_964618985.1 uncultured Chloracidobacterium sp. | reverse complement strand
AAAACCCGCACGTTTCCATCGCCGGCCTGCCCGATATGTGGGAGCGGACGATCACTGTCAACTCGTTCTCAAAATCGTGGAACATATCCGGCTGGCGTCTCGGCTACGCTTACGGCAAGGGCGAACTGATCGCCCCGATCAACAACGCCGCTAACGTCATCTACGTCTGCCCTGCAACGCCTCTGCAGGCCGCGTTGTCAAAGGTCTTGATGACGGATGATACATATTATCCGCGTCTTAGGGACAAGTTTGATGCAAAACGACGCAGTTTTTCGGAAGGCATTTCAGATCTCGGATTTAAGATCTACGATTCTGGCTCGGCTTTTTATCTTTGGGCACGCATACCCGAAACCTTCAACGACGCCATTGCGTTTAACGAAATGCTTATGCGTGACGCCGGTGTCGGAATGACACCTGGCAGCGCTTTTGCCGACAGCGACGACTGGGACGCACACGTTCGCATCTGCATTGCTCGCGAAGACAGCATCCTCGATGGCGCGATGGAAAAACTACGATCTGTTTTGTCCTAAGGATCATATGAATAAAGAGAGGATACTAATGAAGAAAATTCATTTTCTAATTACTGTAATACTCTTGTGTTTTTTGGTCACCACAGCATTCGGCCAGGAAAAGCCAAACATGATGGCCAATATTCCGGCGACAGAAATCACTTTTACGAAGGAGCAACTACGGGACTATTATTCCGTTTACCAAAACAAAGCGGTTAAGTACATTCGGACAGCCGTTGATCGTTATCTAAAAAACCCAAAAACACTCGAGGACGAGACAAAGATCTTTGAAAAGATAGATAAGGGATATTTGACCGGCAAATTTTATGTTCTAAGTCGAGACCCCGGCATATTTGGCTATACAAACATATTGATACTTGCAGCTGATAAACCCGACAAAGTTCTTAAGGCCGCTGTATATACGGGCGGTGAGCTACGTCTTGATTATTTTGAGATTGACCCTAACTACAACGCCGAAGATATGCGGATAATAAAAATTCGCTATCGAAAGTTCTTTAAAGATACAAAACACTCACTTTAACCAAAAATTTATCCATGAAAAAGATTAGTGCAATTTTACTATTTTTTGTTGTTCTCAATTCTATACCGGTTTTTGCCGACGAGGGAATGTGGACGTTTGACAATCCGCCGCTAAAACAGTGGAAGGAACGCTACAATTTTGAGCCGTCGAAAGAGTGGCTCGACCGCGTGCGGCTTGCGTCCGTGAAGTTTCCCGGTGCGTCGGGCGTTTTCGTCTCGCCTAACGGCCTGATCGCGACCAATCATCACGTCGCTTCGAGCTTTATTGAGCGCTTGTCGAGCAAAGAGCGCGACCTTTTAAAAGATGGATTTTACGCTAAAACGCAGGCCGACGAATTAAAAGTGCCGGATGGCAGCGTCTCGATCTTGCAGTCATACGACAACGTCACCGAACGTGTTCACAACGCCGCAAAATCAGGCACCAACGACGCTGACTCGGCCGCAAAACGCACAGCCGAGATCGCTGCGATTGAAAAAGATTGCCCAGTGGGATTAAAGTGCGAGGTCATCCCGCTTTACAGCGGCGGCGAGTATTGGCTGTATCGTTTCAAACGCTACACCGACATTCGGCTCGTGATGGCACCCGAGGAACAGGCGGCTTTCTTCGGTGGCGATTACGACAATTTTGTTTACCCGCGTCACGACCTTGATTTCACGTTCGTGCGTGCATACGAGGACGGAAAACCGGCGAGCACGCCGCAATATCTTAAATGGTCGGCCACGGGAGCACCCGAAAACGAATTCGTTCTGGTCTCCGGCTATCCCGGTTCGACGGCTCGTTTGCTGACGGTCGCACAGCTTGCTTACCAACGTGATCTCGGTAACCCGCTTCAGGAGCAAGTTTGGAAGGTTCGCCGCAAAGCTCTCGAAGAATATTCAAAACGCGGTGCCGAGCAACAGCGTCAGGCAAATCCCGGAATGCGTTCCTACGCCAACTCGCTCAAGCGTCTCGAAGGCCAGCAGAACGGCCTGCTAAATCCGCGCAACTTTGCCCGCAAGGAAGCAGAGGAAAAAGACCTTCGCGACCGACTCGCCGCAAAGCCCGAGCTCGATAAACAGTACGCGCCTGCGTGGAAGACTATCGCCGATGCATACGCCGGGCTGCCCGCAAAAGCAAAACAGATTGCGTTCTCAAGCCTCAGTTCGTCACAACTCGCGACTTTCGCACGGCAGATCGTCACATACCAGGCCGAGATCCAAAAGCCGAACGATAAACGCTATCCCGAGTACCGCGACACGCGGCTCGACGCGTTTCGTTCGTCGCTGCTCTCGCCCGCGCCGATCTATCTCGATATGGAGGAAGCCGCGCTCACCGCATGGCTTATCGAAGCAAGAAAGGTTCTTGGCTCGGACGATCCCTTTGTCAAAGCCGCGCTCGGCGATGCCGAACCGGCCGAAGTTGCGCGTCGCGTCGTCCGCGAGACAAAACTTGTCGATCCTGCATTCCGCGAGACCTTTGTCAAAGGCAACGGCTCCGGTCTTGAACCGTACGTAGATCCCATGC
>CAZUEI010000357.1:0-2556 GCA_964618985.1 uncultured Chloracidobacterium sp. | reverse complement strand
ATTTGAACGTGAGCGGCATTATAGTGAAGCGCAAAGGCAAACAAGAACATAACCGCAAGGGCAAACTCGATCGCCCTGCGTTTTCGATATGTAACTACGGCCGATGCCAGACCTAGAATGGCAAAGAACAGCGGTATGTTGAAACAAAGGTAATTTACGAAATTATGAAGTGTCTTGAGATTCGAACCGCCTCGTATTGACCGTGGGATCACACCCGGATAATACTCAGGTCGCGAAAGAGGAAAGTCCGACAACGGAAAGATCAACAGGTCTCTCACCATGTCGTTTCCCGCAGCAAATAAAAAATAAAGATAGACCGGCATCGATAACAGAGCGACGCCTGCACAATACCTCATTGAAGACAATAAAAAAGAAGGTTGACTGCCGGAATCGGAACTCCCGCGACTGATAAAATGGTGTGCTGCCAATCCTGCTGTCGAAAATATAGCCGTATATATTCCCACGTCATGCTTTGTTACGATAGCCGCCCCGACCAAGAGTCCGGCTAGGAACAAGTAGCGGGGCTGCATATTGTACAGATAAGAAATCAAGCAATAGAGGCTCAGAAAGACGAGCAGTATCGTTATCGGATAGCTCCCGAAGTAGCGGTAATATCCGGTATTGAGCATCGCGGCAAGGAATATCGCAACAGATACGACACCAAGAATCATCGAACCGTCGCATTTACGCGTAAGCAAATACAAACTTGATGCCGCGGCATCAGTCACTACAGTCGCCGAGATGATCTCGACCAATAGGTGGGTCCCGAATAAATAGAATATTAACGCCAGAAGATAAAAGTGGCCCGGCGCGTACATCGTCCAGAAATCTCTGTAAGGAATCTCCCCGGCCAGAACGCGTTCGGCCCCAACGCTTGAGACGCCGCCCGCAAGGCCATTTGTCCAATCAAACGAAAATAGAACAATCGTCAAAAGGAAGATCGCGCCGGCAATAATTACGTCTTTCAATTTATACTTTATTCTTTTTGCAAGTGTCTGAGCTGTTATTGATGAAATTTTGACGACACATTCTCGCGGCCCCAGCGGAGCGTTGTCGCCATCCAGACAAGCTCATCCAGAAAACTTTGGACGCGTTTTTCGTAGGCTTCGTCGAGAAGTTTGCCATCGTCGTCAAACTTGGTCTTGACGCTCGGGAAATTGAGATCGCTGAATGTAACCGCAAGACCCAATTCCCGAACCATCGGAACACAGGCTTCGATCACGCGAGTGCCGCCCCACGGCCCGGCTGAGACACCAACGAAAGCAACGGCTTTGTGAATATATTCTTTTAGCAAGAGGTCGAGCACGCTTTTCATGCTACCGGGATAGCCGTGATTGTATTCGGGCGTGACGATGACGAGTCCGTCCGCGCGAATGATCGCATCACGCCATTCAGGAAAATCGCCTCCGATCTCAGTGCCATAATTGTTCTGCGGCAGATGAAAATCGCAAACATCGAATAACTGGGTTTCGATATCGTCACGCTCGTGCATCTTCGAACAAACCCAATTCGCCACATTCTCACTCTCGCGATTTTTACGTGCGGTTCCGAGTAAAGTCGGAATGAAGAGTTTTGTACTCATATTAATAGGATCTAATCCGCATTTAAGACCTGGGCGACTGTCTCTTTTTTCAAACCGTTGCCGTTCCGCTTTTTATATTCAGCGAGTGATATCTGAGGGTCGCGCCATGCGTCTAGGTGGCCTACCTGATGGACGCACTGGATAGTGCAGGTCGGGGCACACCATTTTTCCGTATGGTATTCACGGTCCATGTCGGCGTGTGTGTATTCAAGCAGCGGGATGCCTGGCGTGCCGCGCTGCTGCGAGCACCAACTTACCAAGCCATTCTCGTCTATGTAGAGATAACGCGCGCCAGCACGGCAGCGCCATTCGTATTCACCGCCATCGACAAGATTGTCCTGAAACCAGTTCCATCGTGCGTAAGAGCTTGCCCCTTTGCTTTTGATCTCTTTATAGACCTCTTTCTCACGCGGTGTCAATCCTTTGAGCAAGCCGTCTCCGTCATGAATGACGCCGACTGTCGATGAAAAACCAAGTTCGCGGGCACGATTGGCGATTATCAGAGCCTCGTCGGGATTTGCCACGCCGCCGCCGACAACCGAGTTGATATTTACCTTAAATTTCGCGTAATCACGTAGATTGATGAGCTTGGCATCGAGCACCTTGAGACTCTTTTTCGACACATCGTCGGGCGTCACGTTGTCGATCGAAATTTGCAGGTAATCGAGTCCGGCGTCATTGAGCCGCTTGACCTTTTCCGGTTGAAAATAATACCCGTTCGAGATCAGGCCGGCGATCATCCCGTGGTGACGAATACGTTCGATGATCTCGTAGATCTCAGGATGCATCATCGGTTCCCCGCCTGAGATCGTGACGACTGAAGAGCCAAATTCAGCTAGCTTATCGATGCGTTCGAGCATTACATCGATCGCCACCGGATCACTCGTCTTGTCGTATTCGTTGCAGTATGTACAGGCAAGATTACAGCGCCGCATCGGCACAATATGCACCAAAACGGGATGCTTAGTCGAAGC
>CAZUEI010000356.1:0-2563 GCA_964618985.1 uncultured Chloracidobacterium sp. | reverse complement strand
TAAGCATCAAGAAAATCCGTTAATTCCTGCGACCTGTCCAAATATAAAGTCTCGCTATAACCGAGTTCGGCTCGTATCTCGAGCAGCCGTTCGATCACTTCAAGCGGGGCGAAACATCTGTTCGGATCTTTAAAAGAAGCCATAATATTTTGCCTTTTCAGGCAGGCATTTATTTAGATAACAAAGACGCGGGAAAAGTTTGCTGCTTATTTGAGTATCTGACAAAAGGTGCCAATTGGATCAGGAACTTGCGATGTTTTCAAATAAGGCTCAAAAATTAGAAGGACAGATTGCAGGCCATTAAAGAGGGTGTGGAGAATTATGCACGGCAGCAAATTGTTGGTTCTGACGCGAATTGCCGTCAGTGTCAAACTAAGCAAAGTCAGCAGAAAGATCGTCGAATAGCTAGGCCAGTATTGCGGCACGTGGACGACCGAGAAGAGAAACGTTACAAAAACAAACGCGGCGGGAACCCCGAAAGTACGTTGAAACGCCGAATAAAGAATCCCCCGGTAAACAACCTCTTCGGCTAGCGGAGCAGTAAATGTCGCAACAAGTGCGACGATGTAAACTGCGGAGCGGGAGCTTTTAAGGATCCTGATGAGATCGTTCTCTTGTTCGGGGAAGAATTCCGTAACAATTGTCGCGACGACAAGGAACCCAACTAGAATTATACAATAGTGCCACCATACAAATCCACCTTTTTCCCAACCCAGAATTTGCCGAAATGAGAATTGTCGCGCCCGTGTGACTACAAGCCATGCAAGGGCGAGCGTCAAAATATGCGCCGGAATGATCGCCAGGATCTGCAAAAAGATCGAAGTCGGGTCACTTTTTGCAAATTCAACGATCTGATCCGCACCGATGATCGGCGGGTTCTGTAGAGCCAAATACGGAAGCAGGAGAAGGCTCGGAATTATCAAAATGAAGGCTACGCTGGCGATCCAGGCACCTATCGCGGCCCCAACTCCCCACGGAGGATCGTTCGGTGTTGGAGCCTTGCTGGGCTTTTCTGGTAATGGAAATTGTGGGTAATATTCGCCGGTATCGATGTTCTGCACTGACAAGAGTGTAGCCAAACGACGCCAAAGTGCCAAGTTTCGCCTTTCGTATTTGCGATTCCGGCAAAGAGGGTATAACCTAAAATCCCGTGGAGTTACACGGCAACAATCCCCCAAAAAATGTGATCGCAATTATCCCGGCACGCTATGCGTCTGTGCGTTTGCCGGGAAAGATGCTGCTTGAGATCGCAGGGAAACCCTTGATCCTGCACACTTTAGGGCAAGCGGCGAAGGCTCGCAATGTTTCCCGTGTGATCGTTGCCACTGACGATGAGCGGATATTTAAAGTTGTTCAGGAAAGCGGTAGCGAGGCGGTGATGACATCCGCCGAACACCGATCGGGCAGTGACCGGCTTGCCGAGGTGGCGAAAGATCTGCTGGAACGCTCGATCATTGTCAATGTACAAGGCGACGAGCCGATGATCTCACCGGACACAATTGATGCGGCCGTTGAAGCCTTTATAGCCGATCCGAAGGCTGATATTGCGACTATCTGTGAGCCTGTCTCCCAGCTTCACGAAGAGTTGCTGAACGGCAATGTTGTGAAAGTTGTGGTTGGTGATCACGGATATGCTCAATATTTTTCCCGGTCGCCGATGCCGTTTCCGCGCGAGGCATCATTACAATATAACGGCGATCCGGGCTGTGCAATTAGTGAGAATCCAGAGTTATTTTCGATCTTTCGCAAGCATACCGGTATCTATGTTTACAGGCGCGAATATTTGCTGGAATTTACAAAACTGCCGCAAACAAGGTTAGAGAAGATCGAGATGCTCGAACAGCTTCGGGCACTAGAAAATGGCGCTAGGATCAAGATCGTCGATGTCGCTGAGCATTCGATAGGAGTCGATACGGAAGAGGATTTTGAACAGGTTAAGAGGATGATCGAAGGCAATGAGTGACTGGATCGGACTCGCATTTTTTGTTTTGTTGATAGTCGGAGCGATCGTCGGCCTAAAGGTGGTGAGCAAGACCCGAACGACTACGTCAGATGAATTCGAACGCAGTGCGATGGAAAATCCTTCCTTTACCGGCGCGCTGCTCAATGCGCTGCATGACGTAACCGATCCCGCGGCGAAGCGGTCGAAAGAAGTGCGGATGCAGATGAAGGACGGGACGTTCAGAAAGAAGAAGCGGGAAGGGAAAGCAGGCGGAACAGATAATAGTGAGTTTGATGGAGAAAAGGATGACTGAGAAAAAAACAAAATACATTTTCGTCACAGGCGGCGTGGTATCGAGTCTCGGCAAAGGTTTGGCGGCAAGCTCGCTGGGGTGCTTGCTCGAGGCACGCGGTATGAGCGTTCAGATGATGAAGCTCGATCCTTATATAAATGTTGATCCAGGCACGATGTCGCCGTTTCAACACGGGGAAGTGTTCGTGACCGACGACGGGGCCGAGACCGATCTCGATCTTGGACATTACGAACGGTTCACGCACGCGAAATTGTCGCAGGCGAATAACTGGACGACCGGACGCATTTATCTTTCTGTTATTGAAAAGG
>CAZUEI010000355.1:0-2569 GCA_964618985.1 uncultured Chloracidobacterium sp. | reverse complement strand
AGAGCAATAAACAAAGGTGCGAACTCGCGGCTTTGATCCGGAAACAATGCGAAATTGAACCGCATCAATCCGTAAGTTCCCATTTTTAGAAGCACGGCGGCGAGAATAACTGAGCCAGCAGTCGGAGCCTCGGTATGAGCATCAGGCAGCCACGTGTGGAACGGAAAGAGAGGAACCTTGATAGAAAACGCCAGGGCAAATGCAAGGAAAAGCAGCGTTCCGGTTCCGGCAAGCGGGCCGGCAAATGTAAGCTTGCCCGACTTCATTGCATCAAGTATGGCGACAAAATCCCACGATCCGCCCAACCCGGTTTGATCAGCGTAGATGTAAAACAGCGCGATGATCGCGACCAGCATCAACAGGCTGCCCAGCGCGGTAAAGATAAAGAACTTGACCGCGGCGTAAATACGGTTTTCGCCGCCCCAGATGCCGATCAGGAAAAACATCGGCACAAGCGACGCTTCGAAAAACAGATAGAAAACAAGCAGATCGAGCGACACAAATACACCGATCATCGCGCTCTCTAATAACAGCAAAAAGGCGTAAAACGCAGTCGCCCGCTTCTCAACCGCTTGCCACGTCGAGATGACCGCTATAGGCATTATGAATGTTGTCAAAATCACTAGCCAAAGGCTCAACCCGTCAACACCAACGTGATAATTAGTATTGATCGCACGAATCCACGGAATGTTTTTCTCAAAGAAAAACCCGCTCGCCGACGCCGCTCCTTTGTCAGCGAGCAGCATCAGTGAAACGAGGAAATTCACCAGCGTCCAGCCAAGTGTCAGCCATTTTAGCTGGCCTTCCTGTTTCCAAAACACTTGATGAGCAAGCGTCAAGATAGCTCCCACCAAAGGCAGCAGGATCAGGATCGTCAAAAGATTTTCAGAAATAAGATCCATTTAGCCAACCAACTTAAGTCCGTAATAAATAAAATATCCGATCACGGCAAGAGCGCCGAGCAAAATGATCGCCGCGTAACTGCGGACAAAACCGACCTGTATCTGCCGGACGAACGAACCGGCTTCGATCACAAAATGGCCGATGCCGTTGACGATGCCGTCGATAAAGCCGAGGTCAAAACCTTTCCACAAACCGTTTCGCGAGAGTTTTGTGATCGGATCGACGATGTAGCCATTGTAAAGCTCGTCGATGCGCCACTTTTGTTCGAGAATTTTCGGCATTTTACGCAGCGGCTGCGAGCGAAACGCGAACCAGCCGATAGCCATGCCGACCATTGCGAGAACAACCGACAGTCCGGCGAGCAGGCGTTCCTTTTGAACAACCTCGGGCGCGTGCGATTTTGCGGCTTCGCGGGCGGCGACGGCTGTCGGCATTTCGGTTTCGGCGATGACAGGTTCGAGAACATGCTCGAACGCATTAGCGTCTTTTACTCCAACAAGCGAGCTCATCGCATACGGAACGCCAACAAGCCCGCCGATAGTCGAAAGGAACGCCAAAATTATCAACGGAAGCGTCATCACCCAAGGGGATTCGTGCGGTTTGAAATCGTGCGGGACGTGATGATGCCCGTCATCATCGCCGTCATCAGCCTGATCATCATGGCTGGCATCGTGATGACCCAGGTGCCCAATTTCTGTGTGTTCCACGTGTTCCAAATGTTCCACGCGTTCCAAACGTTCCGAGTGTTCCACGTGTTCCAAACCAAATCGCTCGCTGCCAAAGAACGTCATCACCATCATTCGCGTCATGTAAATCGCGGTCAGGACGGCGGTAAAAACGGCGACAGCCCACAAAATTTCCTCTCCCGGAAACGGCCCGGCTGGAAAGTATTTGTCAGTCGCAAAAGTTTTGTACAGAATTTCGTCCTTTGAGAAAAAGCCTGCCCAGATCGGGATTCCGCAGATCGCAAGCCAACCCATCGCCATCGTGATGAAGGTGATCGGCATGTGCTTTTTCAAGCCGCCCATCTTTCGCATGTCCTGCTCGTGGTGCATTCCGTGGATGACGCTGCCCGAACCCAGAAATAGCAACGCTTTGAAAAACGCGTGTGTCATCACGTGAAAGATTGCTACGACAAAAGCTCCGACGCCGGCGGCGAGGAACATAAATCCGAGTTGTGAAACAGTCGAATAGGCGAGAACTTTTTTAATGTCGTTTTGCGCGATGGCGATCGTCGCGGCAAACAGCGCGGTCGCCGCGCCGATGACGGCGATTATCCACATCGCAGTTGGAGCGTGTTGATAGATCGCGTTCGAGCGAACGACGAGATAAACGCCCGCTGTTACCATTGTGGCCGCGTGGATAAGTGCTGACACGGGCGTGGGGCCGGCCATTGCGTCGGGCAGCCAAGTGAGCAGCGGTATTTGAGCCGATTTGCCCGTCGCGCCGATAAAGAGCAGCACTCCGACCGACGTCAATCCGCCCGCCATTATCGCGCCCCAAGTGAACGGATCGGCGTGCATGTTTTCGAGCACGAAACTGAATACGCTATGCACCTGTGTGCCGTCAACCGACTTGTCAAAGAACGAGATCGAGCCGGTTAAAGTGAATATGAGGAAAATCCCGATCAACACACCCCAATCCCCGATGCGGTTCATTACAAACG
>CAZUEI010000354.1:0-2571 GCA_964618985.1 uncultured Chloracidobacterium sp. | reverse complement strand
CCGGAAATTCTCTTCTTCGCCTCGAGCAGTGATTTTTCGGGTACTGCTCCCGGAGTCAATTCATCGCGCGTCAAGTACGTTTGGTAACGCCTCGCCGGTGATGTTGGTTTTAGTCTCTTGATTCCCATAACTATTCAGTAAATAGTGAATAGTGAATAGTGAATAGTGAATAGTGAAAATGATTTTTAATTTTTCACTGTTCGT
Source organism: uncultured Chloracidobacterium sp. (assembly GCA_964618985.1). Lineage (GTDB taxonomy): Bacteria > Acidobacteriota > Blastocatellia > Pyrinomonadales > Pyrinomonadaceae > OLB17. The sequence continues at coordinate 2,367 of CAZUEI010000354.1, read as the reverse complement.
TATTCGTTATTCACTGTTATATCGCTTCCGCGTAATCAACCATCGGCTCGCCCTTTCTCAAGGTCACATAAGCCTTTTTAAAGCCCGCTCGCCGTCCTTCAACGCGTCCGCGGCGTTTTACTTTTCCTTCGTAAAGGACCGTACGCACCTGCGCGACCTTTACATTAAAGATCTCTTCAACGGCGCCCTTGATGTCGATCTTGGTCGCTTTTTTATCAACACGAAACGTCAAAACCTGTCCGGCTTTGCGGTCGCTGTTTTCATCTGTCGAATCTTCTTTAAGAATGACGCTCTTTTCGGTAACGACCGGCGACTTCAATATTTCCCAAACACCTGGTTTACTCATTTTCTGTCGCCTCCTCAGGAATTTCTAACAAGGTTTCTTCCTCGGCCGGAGCTTCCACCTTAGGCGCTTTTTCGGCTTTTGGTTTTGCTTCCTTTTTGGCTTTCGGCTTTTCTTCAGCAACTTCGGTTGCTTCTCTCTTCTTTCCCTTCGGCTTTGCTTCGACAACTTCTGCTGTGGTTCCTGATTCCTTTTTCGGATCAAGCAAAGCATTCAACTCTTCGACAGCTGCTTTCGAGATCAAAAGTTTTTCGTGATAGATAATGTCGTAGATATTGAGTCCAAAACTGTTTGTAACTTTTGTTTTCTCAACGTTTCGCGATGACAATATCAAATTTGCGTTATCCAGAGAATCGACGATCAGAGTCTTTGTCCGCGTTTTCTTGTCAACCAATCCCAGATCACCCATCGCCCCTAGAAACTCGCTCGTTTTTGGATTCTTGAACTCGAATCCGTCGATAACGATCAAATTGCCTTCGCGCAATCTTTCCGAGAGAGCCGAGCGTAAAGCACCGCGGCGCATTTTCTTCGGCATCTGATATGACCAGTCGCGCGGCTGTGGCCCATGGACATTACCGCCGCCCTTCCACAGAGGCGAACGAAGCGACGCGATACGTGCGCGGCCGGTTCCCTTCTGCTTCCAAAGCTTGCGGCCCGAGCCGGAAACATTTCCGCGAGTTTTCGTCGCCGAAGTTCCCTGACGTCCGTTGGCCTGAAAATTCATCACCGCCGAATGGATCAATGACTCGTTCAGTTCGACGCCAAAAACGGCATCGGACAAAACAACATCACCGACCTCTTTATTCTTCAAATTGCGAACCTTTACGGTAGGCATAATCTCAACTCCGTTTATGACTTCTTGACGACCACAAGGCCGCCGTTCGGCCCGGGCACTGCACCGCGAACCATCAAAAGATTGTTATCGACGTCCACTTTCGCGACCGTCAGATTCTGGACGGTCACGCGGGCATCACCCATGTGTCCCGACGAACGCGTACCCTTAATTACACGCGAAGGATAAGCCGACTGGCCGATCGAACCCGGTGCGCGGACGTTCATTGAACCGTGGGACTCGGGGCCCCGTGAAAACTTATGCCGCTTGATGGTGCCGGCAAAACCGCGCCCTTTCGATTTGCCAATGACGTCGATCTTGTCGCCGTCCGCAAACACGTCAACCTTGACCTGATCGCCAACTGACGCCTCGACCTCGTCCACCTGGCGGATCTCCTTCAAAACACGTGTCGGAGGCGTTCCCGCTCCTGTTTTCTCAAAGTGTCCGCGAAGCGGCTTCGTCACGTTCTTAAGACGAATAGGCTTGTCTTCCACAAGTCCGAGCTGAACGGCGTTATAACCGTCACGCCCGGCAGCGCTTTTTGTCTGGACGACGACGCAAGGCCCCGCTTTGATGACAGTAACCGGGGTTACCGTGCCATCCTCAGCAAAGAGCTGCGTCATTCCGACTTTTCTACCAATGATTCCGCTTATCATATAAGTTCCTCAAAGTTGCGAAGTTAACAAAGTGGCGAAGATCAAACTTCGTAACTCCGTAACATCGTAACTTCGCCAACTAACCCTTCCCAAACGCCTTGATCTCTACATCAACGCCGGCCGGGAGATCCAATTTCATCAACGCATCGACCGTCTCAGCGGTCGGATCGAGAATGTCCATCAAACGCTTGTGCGTTCTGATCTCGAACTGCTCACGCGACTTTTTGTCAACGTGCGGCGACCTTAGAACCGTCCATTTATTCTTGATGGTCGGTAGGGGTATCGGGCCTGCGATCCTCGCCCCTGTCCTCTTCGCCGTATCTACGATCTCGGTCGTGGACTGATCCAAAACGCGGTGATCGTAAGCCTTTAACTTGATGCGGATCTTTTCGTTTAACATATTTCTATTCCACGATATCGGACACAGTTCCTGCACCGACTGTTCGGCCGCCTTCGCGTATGGCGAAGCGTAATCCTTTCTCCATGGCGATCGGGGCGATAAGCTCGATCTCCATCTGGATGTTGTCGCCCGGCAT
>CAZUEI010000353.1:0-2583 GCA_964618985.1 uncultured Chloracidobacterium sp. | reverse complement strand
AACCGCCGACCTGATGATTACAAATCAACTGCTCTACCAACTGAGCTACACCGGCAATATGCGTGAATTCAGGTTCAACGCAAACGAAAATACTAGCAAAATAGCAGACCTCTGTCCAAAGATGCCAGGTAGAAATACTTGTTTAACAAATAACAAAAGTGTTGACGCATGGTCGCTTTTGAGGCTACAATAATAGTGTGCCCTTTTTGGGTACCCGCATTTTATCTGTCCAGTTCCGACTCGTTTTATTTAAACGAGACCAAATCTTAGCAAAAGCCAAAAAAGGAGAAAATCGTGAATTTTCAAAAGTTTTTTACACCCCGGCTAATCTTGTCCGGTATTATGGTGGCCGTATTTTCATTTGCCGTGGCGGCGCAGTCAACGGTTACGATGCCAGGCAGCAAAACGTGGTCGGTTGCGGCCGGCAACAATCTCTATTGCGCGGGCTACATTCAGTCGGGCGCGATCAGCGACGGCAACAAGATCGTCGGAGCAGTTGACGAAGCCGACAAATACAATTTTGCTCAGAACGATTTTATGTATATAAACATGGGGTCGAACAAGGGTGTAAATGTCGGGGATATGTTTACAGTCGTTCGTCCTCGTGCGCAGGTGAAAAGCAAATGGTCGCCTAAAAGCGATCTTGGCTTTTATGTGCAGGAAGTCGGAGCTGTCGAAGTGGTAACCGTCAAGGCCGAGGTTTCGGTCGCCAGAGTCAAATCTTCGTGCGACACCTTTTTGCTTGGCGATCTTGTTCAGTTGGTTGAGAAAAGAATGAGTCCGCAATTCGCAGAGCGTCCGGCCCTGAACATTTTTGCCGACCCTTCAGGCAAAGCAACCGGACGTATCCTAATGTCGCGTGACGGAGCCGAAGTCTTAACGCGTGATTTTATCGCCTACGTCGATCTCGGTGCAGACAATAACGTAAAGGTCGGCGACCACGTCACTATCTTTCGCTCGCTCGGAAAGGGAAATCTATTCAAAAAGCCGGAAACTGAAGATGTAACTGCCCGCGATTATGGGTTTGAAAGCGAAGTTTATAAGGGTGGCAAATTCTCTAATCAGGCAGCTCGAAAAACAGGCGCACACGCCGGAGGCTCTGAGGTTACGACTGCTGAAGCAAAAAGCGGCCGGCCTTCTGGTCTCAGAAAGATAACCGGCGAGGCTGTTGTTCTGAATGTAAAGGAAAAAACTGCAACCGTTGTAATTACCAGGACAGCATCCGAAATTCATCCCGGAGATTACGTCGAACTACAGTAACAAAAAACTGAGGTATTTTTTTAGGGCGAATGAGCAATAACAGCTTGTTCGCCCATTTTATTTTGCGATCTCTTTGTTTGTGAACTTATCCAAATTTTGTGGCTTTTGTCTTTCGCGAATAAAGAATGAAAAATAGTCATACATCGACCAGACGGCGGTAATGACGGCGACCCACAACGCACCCCGCCCTACGAGATAGCCGAAAACTTTCCAGTCGTTTGGAGTTAACGAAAAAGAGGACAAATTAGAGAATGCCGTTTGCACCTCGGCGACGCGCCAGAAAAATGCGGGGTAATCAAGGCCGAAATTTGAGACTGGCGGATTGCCGTTCATAGCGGCGACGAGCAGCGCAACGATCGCGACGCATTGCGCCCACATCTTTAATTTGCCTAAATTTTGAGCCTGAATTATGATGCCTTCGCTTGCAGCAACCGATCGCAGGCCGGTGATGATGAACTCGCGTCCGAGAATGACGACGACCGACCACGACGGTGCGAGATGTTTTTCAACAAGCACTATCAGTGCCGCCGAGACGAGAAGTTTGTCGGCTATCGGATCGAGCAGCTTGCCTAGATTTGAAACCTGATTGCGGCTGCGCGCCAGATGCCCGTCGAGAATATCAGTGAACGATGCGACAAGAAAAATTACGATCGCTAACGCATAACCGTTAATGCCAAACCATGTCTCGCCCACAGGCGTCAGCAGCACGACGACCAATAAAGGAACGACAATTATCCGGCCAAGTGTGATGTAATTCGGCAGATTCACGCTTGTTACCAAGTGTATGTCGGCATCTGCGAAAACTCAAATTTGACTGGAGCGCAGGCATCCTTGCCTGCTACGCCGGTTCCTCCGGCGTTATGCTCGTAGTGGTAGAACGGCTGGAGACGCTATCGCGTCTGGCAGGCAGGATGCCCGCGCTCCAGTCTGTTATTGCTCGCTGATCAGATGGACACTCAGCATTTTGTCTGTCACGCTGACCGTTAGCGGAGCGAAAGTCCAGCCTCGCGATTCGGCGCTGATGGTGTAAGTCTGCCCGACCTGCAGGCTGTCGAACCGGTAATAACCGAAGCCATTTGAAATAATCGAATGAGTTTGCCCCGCTGTGTCGGTCAGCGTAACACGTGCCATTGGTATGCCCTGTCCCATTTGGTTGAGCAGCTGTCCGTTTATTTCAGCCTGGTCCGCAGACGAGGTTGAAAGCTCGACCTGACCGTTCGCGGTCAGCGCTGCCGGATCGCCTTCGTTGAACATTATTCGCTCAAACGTCAGCGGCGAAACAGAGCCGGCCGATCCGACAGCTTTGAATTTGAGATTCAGCAG
>CAZUEI010000352.1:0-2590 GCA_964618985.1 uncultured Chloracidobacterium sp. | reverse complement strand
TATCTGCATACAATTAGCTAATGAAAATCCTCAGGACAGTTGTTATTTTAGCACTGTTTTTGTCTGCGATGGTGTTTTCCGGCTGCGGGGCGGGAAACAACAACGCAAATTTAGGCTCCGCACTCTCAAATGGCCCTCTTGAGAATGCAAATTCGGCAAAGAGCAACATCGAAGAGCTCAGCCTGCTGGTAAACGTCCCCTATGAAGCCGAAGACATAGTGTGGAAAGAAACCGCAGATCACAAACAGATCATTGCGGTCTTACGCTTTTCGAGTGAGGATGCAAATAAGGTCGTCGCCGAAGCTGCTCCTCGCCAACCCCCACAAAATGTAATACTGTCTTCCGAAAACTGGTTTCCGGCAGAATTGATCGCCCAGAGCGAGATGAGCGGCGACGACAGCCTTAACGGCCTTGCTTACGCTGCCGACAGTTTTTATCAGGAGCCTTACACATCCGGCCGCATTGTGCGTATCGAAGGTACGGACTATTTTGTGTTGGAACTTTCGGCCAAATAACCGTTCATGTTAGCATCGAATTGACCAACTTATCCGATGCGGTTTCCTGATCCCATAAGATCTATTTTGCTGATCTCTTTGCTTGCGGCTTTAGCTTTTTCGCAGCAAACGAATCCTGTCGAGCGCCAGGTATCAAACCCGATAACCGATACACCTAACATAAATCCGATATCAAACGAGCAGAATATTTCCGCCCCAAAACTCAAGAAAAAAGAAACTCCAGAACATGAAGGCGGCGACGGGGAAGTCGTTGTCTATTCCGATTCGCAAGCCGTTGAAGGTGAAAAGGGGAAACGTATTGTAACCCATACTGGCAATGTCGATGTCCGTTACGGCATCTATCGAATGCAGGCCGACCGCATTGTAATTTACGAGGTAGAAAACAAGCTCGTCGCGGCCGGCAGCGTCATTTTCGATCAAGGCGCCGACCAACGCATCACCGGTGCGAAAGCGGTCTGGAATTACAAAACAAAGCTCGGTGTTTTTGAAGATTCGACCGGTTTTACAAATCAGACGAACGACGGCACGGTAATTTATTTCACAGCCGAGCGTGTCGAACGAGTTTCGCTTAATGAGATCGTGGTCACGAAGGGCGTCTTTACGGCGTGCGAAGAAGCCGTCCCAAAATGGAGCTTTACGGCGAATAGCGCGCGGATAAAAACCAATGACAAGATGCGTCTAAAGAATGCAAAATTTCGCGTCAAGAATGTGCCTTTGCTGGCCGTTCCTTTTGCCTCGATCCCGATAAAGCAAAAAGATCGCAGCTCAGGCTTTCTGACGCCCACCGTCGGTTATTCCGGCCGAAAAGGCTTCCGGCTCTCGACGGCATATTACAAGACTCTTGGCGATTCTGCCGACGTGACGTTACGGGGCGATCTGTATGCGTCGCGGGGGCTGGGTTACGGGCTTGACGTTCGGACGCGTGCAAACTCACGCTCGTATTTGAATTTCGGCTTCTACGTCGTCAAGGACAGGATCTTTGGCCCCAAAGCTGACGATCAACATCCGGATCAGGGCGGGTCGTTCATTTTTGCCGACGGCGTTCACTATTTTCCAAATGGTTTTACCGCCGCGGCCGATGTTCGCCTGACGTCGAGTCTGGCGTTCAGGCAGGAATTTTCTGACGGAATACAGGCTATCATTTCACCGATAGAGGTTTCGCAGGTTTTTGTTAATAAAAGCTGGGACGACTACACGCTAAACTTTTTGGCGCGTTCGCAGGTCATTTCAATTCCGAATATCCGCGAAAAAACGCGAAATCTGCCAAGCATTGACTTTGAAAGACGCCCGTCCGGCATTCCATTTCTAAAGAACGCATATTTTTCGTTTAAGACGAGCCTACAGGGAGTTTCCCGTCGCGAAGAGGTGGATGACAAGGTCCTTTACCTGCAGCAGACGGGCGGCGTACCGGTTGTAACACCGTCGCTGGCACAGCGGTTTGACGTCTATCCGCAGATCATAAAGCCGTTTCAGACAAAGTATTTCAATTTTACGGCGACCGGTTCAGCCCGCGTCACTTATTATTCCAACTCCTTCGATGACAGAAGACGCGTCATCGGACGCGATGAGATACGCAAATACGGCGAGTTTATTTTCGATGTCCGCCCCGTGGCGCTGGCAAAAAACCTCTACGGTAAGGACAGCGAATTTCGTTTCCGCCACGTTATCGAACCGTTCATTACCTATCGTTTTGTAAAAGGCATTGACAACTTCAACCGGATAATTCGTTTTGATTACGTTGACACTGCGACCAACACGAACGAGATCGAATTCGGCATCACCAACCGATTCTACACACGCCGATACGGCCAGGCCGTCACTTCCGAAGCCCAACAACGGCTTTTGCAGACATCGTCGAACGACTCGCAGGACTCTCAGAACTCCCAAAACTCTAAGGACTCCGCACTCTCAATCCAGCCTTACGAAATATTCAGCCTCACCGTGCGCGGCAAGTATTTTTTTGACGACACTTTCGGCGGGGCATTGATCCCGGGCCGGCGAAACCAGATCGAACCGATCACGGCCTTGAGCTTTTATACATTTGGCGGCGTGCCGCGCAGATTTTCGCCGCTCAA
>CAZUEI010000351.1:0-2594 GCA_964618985.1 uncultured Chloracidobacterium sp. | reverse complement strand
GCTCAAAACTGAAAATGGAGTTAGCACGAATCCTCAAGGAGGAAGGCTACATCAACAATTTTTCGATCAAGGGCGAAGGCGTTAAGTATATGATCCGCGTCTTTCTTCGCTACGATGCGAAGGGGACTTCGTCGATCACGCATTTGTCGCGAGTCTCGCGTCCCGGACGCCGTGTTTATGTAGGCTCCGGTGAGATCCCGAAGGTGCTCGGCGGCTACGGCGTAAATATTGTTTCAACATCGAAGGGTTTGATGAGCGGAAAACGCGCCCGTGCAGAACACGTCGGCGGCGAAATTTTGGCAGAGATCTATTAGAGATCTATTAAGGTAAAGTTATGTCTCGAGTAGGAAAAAAACCGATAACGATACCGTCCGGTGTGACCGTGACGATCAGCGATTCGGCAATGGAAGTAAAGGGGCCAAAAGGCACGCTTAGTACGCCGATACCGGCCGGCGTCTCGTTCAAGCAAGAGGACGGCACATTGACCGCTGAGCGTGCGGGCGATGATCAGGCGGCGTTCCACGGCCTTGCGAGAGCTTTGGCTAACAATGCGGTCGTTGGTGTGACCGAAGGTTTTACTAAGGACCTGGATATTGTCGGCGTTGGTTATAAAGCTGACGTGCAGGGCAAGAAGATTGTCTTCGCACTCGGATATTCACATCCGATCGAATATGTTCTGCCTGCGGGCATCGACGCAAAGGCCGAGCGTGTAAATACAAAAGCTTCGATCGTTCAATATCAGACGACGATCACGTTGAGCGGCATTGATAAACAATTGCTCGGCCAGGTTGCGGCCGAATTGAACCGCCTCCGAAAGCCGGATGCATACAAAGGCAAAGGTGTGAGATACGCGGATAAGTTTTATAGATTGAAACCGGGCAAGACCGGAAAATAGTTGGGAGTTGCAGAGTTACAGAGTTGCAGAGTTTATCATTCTTCAACTTCGGAACTCTGGAACTCTGAAACTCTGGAACTAAGATTATGGGACAGAAAAGCAAAGCAGATATTCGGCAGGGGGTTCACAGCCGCATTCGTAAGAAAGTTCGCGGCTCGGCGGAAAGGCCAAGGCTCGCGGTTTTTCGCAGCCTGAATCACATTTACGCTCAGGTGATCGACGACCGCAGTGGAAAGACCTTGGCAACGGCTTCGACGACCGAAAAAGCGCTTGGCCAGAAAACCGGTGGTAATCTCGAGGCCGCAAAGGTTGTCGGCAAAGCGATCGCCGAACGTGCAGTGGCAGCAGGGATTTCGAGCGTGGTTTTTGATCGCGGTGGTTATTTATATCATGGCCGCGTAAAGGCACTCATCGACGCAACGCGCGAGGCCGGGCTGAACAAGCACGAGGCAGCAAAGGAAACAAAGCAAGAAAGTAATGAAGAATAAACAGAAAATTTCTCCGGGCGGTTTGCTGCTCAAGGATCAGCTTATCTCGATCAACCGCGTGACGAAGGTAGTTAAGGGCGGCAAGAATATGTCGTTCGCCGCGCTCGTAGTCGTCGGCGACGAGGCCGGGCACGTTGGTTTTGGCACCGGAAAAGCAAAAGAAGTTCCAAATGCGATCAAAAAGGCGGTCGAGGCGGCAAAGAATAATCTTATTCGAGTCCCGCTGATCAGTGGCACATTGCCGCACGAGATGATCGGTGAATATGGAGCCGGTCGCGTTTTGTTAAAGCCTGCGGCTGAAGGAACAGGTGTTATCGCAGGCGGCGCGGTTCGTGCAGTGCTACAGAGCTTAGGCGTCCACAACGTGAGAACAAAAATTCTCGGATCGAACAATGCTCACAACGTAATTCGCGCGACATTTAACGGTCTATTGCGGATGAAAGACCCGATCGAGGTTGCACGGCTTCGCGGTAAGCAAGTAGAAGAGTTAGTGTAGTTGCAGAGTACCAGAGTTGCAGAGTTAAGATTTTTCAAACTCTGCAACTCTGCAACTCTGTAACTCTGGAACTAAAAAAAATGGCAAAGAAAGCAGAAAAATCAGACGGCGGGCAGATCAAGATCCAGTATTACCGGAGCATGATCGGTTACGCTAAGAAGCAAAAAGAGATCATCAAGGCACTGGGCATCACAAAGCTCAACCAAACGGTCACGCATCCGGATTCGGCGGCAGCACGAGGCATCGTCGCCAAGGTTCCGCATTTGCTGAGAATCGTAGATTAGTAAATCGTGAATCGTGAATCGTGAATAGAAAGAAGTTGACCTATTCACGATTCACAATTCACGATTCACGAGGAAAGAAAATGGCTTTATCACTAAACAATTTACATCCCGCAAAAGGCTCGACGCATAAGAAAAAGCGTCTCGGGCGCGGTCCCGGTTCGGGGCTTGGCAAGACTTCAGGTAAGGGACACAAGGGGCAGAAATCGCGTTCCGGCTATTCGAGCCGGCCTGGGTTTGAGGGCGGACAGATGCCTTTGCAGCGTCGCCTGCCGAAGCGCGGCTTCAATTCGCTGACCCGTGCCCGCAACTACGAAGTTCGCTTGGGCGATATCGAGAGCATGCCGATCGACGAGATCGATCTGCTCTCGCTGCAGGTTGCCGGCATTGTCCCAAGCGACGCGCTGTCGGCCAAAGTGATTCTGGCAGGTGCC
>CAZUEI010000350.1:0-2596 GCA_964618985.1 uncultured Chloracidobacterium sp. | reverse complement strand
GTAGATATTGTTTAGTCAGGGTACAAACATGAGAAATATTAAATTGCGTTTCTTGCTTTCGGCCACTTGCATGGCTTCGATTTTGGTTGGCTTTACACAGGCCAATGCGGCTCCGATACGCTTCGATCAGGTCGTTCAGGTTTTGAACGCGCGGCCTGAAAAAGCAGGATCGGGTTCGTTCGCGCAGCTACGGGTTGCCGGCGATTTCTCGTTTCTTATCGACGACGATGATGACGACAAGAAAAAGATAACGCAGGATGGCCGAGTCATAACCGAAACAAAAAGCGACATCGTCAAGGACGACGTTTGCGATTGCGAAGAGCCGGATCATGAGAAACGCCGTTTCCCAAAATGGGCGTTACTTGGTCTGGCCGCGATCCCGATCGCATTCATCATAATCAAAGATGACGACGACAAAACGCCGACGCCGACGCCTTCTGTGCCCGTGACACCATCGCAGACGCCGACAAAAACGCCATCGCCGCCACCGTCAATGACGCCGACGCCGAAGACGCCGCCGCCGTCGCCTACGCCGCACGAACCGGTTCCTGAGCCGGTAACGATACTGCTCTTCGGAACGGGCCTGGCCTCGATCGGTCTCGCCGCCCGCCGCAAATACGGCAAACGCGGCAGCGGTGAAGGTGAAAAGTAAAAAAGTGATAAAGTTTTTCGTGACCGGAATGAGGAAATAAAAATGCGAGTTATCAGATACAATTTTCTATTCGTGCTTGGGTTGGTTTTGACGCTCGGTGTATCGACTGCGTTTGCAAACGGCGACAAGGATTCAAAAAAACGGCCAAAGAACGCGGGAATACTGAGCATCAGGACGTCGCCTGACGCCATGCCGGTAAAGGTTGACGGCCAGGACGCCGGCATGAGCGGCGTCGGGACGGCTGCCGAGTTTTATCTTGCTCCCGGTTTTCACACAGTAGAAGTGGTCAGCCCGGACGGTAAAGTCTGGAAGGAAGAGATCGAGATCCGCCGCGGAGCCAAGAACTGTATTTGTCTGAAGCTCGTTCGTGAAACGATCAACACGCCCTGCCCTTACCGCTTTCATCTCGAAGGCCCGGACAAGGTAATGGAAGGCGATCTCGTCACGTTTGCCGCTATTAATTCCGGCACCGCGCCGATCCCGCTGAAATATGACTGGAAGGTGACGAACGGGCATATTACTAGCGGATTTGGCACGTCAACGATCACGGTCGATTCGACCGGCATGGCCGGGCAGACGATAGAAGCTGAACTTGACGTGAACGACAGCGTTTACGACAACAAATGCCGTCAGATCATCTCGGTTCCGACCGAGGTTGGAAAGCTTCCTCCTGCTCCGACGCCGTTCCGCTGCGACGAATTTGAGCCGGGCAATCGCGACCAGGACAAGGCACGTCTCGACAACTGCGTGATCCAGGTCCAGAACACGCCCGACGCGCAGATGTATGTCATCATCTATCCCGGAACCGATAAGAAAAATCCTTACGACCGCACCGCAAAGTTCTACCTCGACTACATGGTCAAGAACCGCGGCATGGATCCGTCAAGGATCAAGATGGTCAAAGGCGACGCCCGAATGAAGACAACCGCTGTCATCTGGGTCGTCCCGCCGGGTGCAACGCCGCCTGTTCCCTAAGTCTCTTGATGTAATGAAATTGAAAAAGGCGCGTTTTAGGACGCGTCTTTTTTATTTTCAGCGAGTGAGTCTTAATTGACATGCAGAAACCAGAAAAGTAATATGTGTATAGAAGGAGTGATTTATACACATCATGAGGACAAATATCGAGATCGATGACAGATTGATGAAAGACACCTTAAAAGCTACGGGATTAAAAACCAAGCGCGAGGTCGTAGACTTAGCGTTGAAGGAATTGCTGCGTCTCAAAAAACAACTTGGATTTAGAAGACTTAGAGGAAAAATTGATTGGCAAGGCGATCTTGAAGAAATGAGGTTGGATCGATGATCTTTGTCGATTCAACAGTGTGGATCGATTACCTTAGGGGACGATCCACGCCGCAAACCGACAAACTTGAAACACTGTTCGGTAGTGGGCAAATCGTTGTAGGAGACCTCGTTATCACCGAGGTCCTACAGGGCATTTTAAGTGAAAAGGACTTCGCGGATACTCTCGAACAGTTCCGAACTTTACATATTGTGCGGCTTGGAGGATATAAAATGTGTGTTACGGCTGCGCGAAATTATCTGTATCTCCAGAAACGCGGATTTACCGTTCGGAAAACGATAGACTCACTTATTGCTACGCGATGTATTGCGGACAAGTTTGAATTGCTCCACAACGACCGCGATTTTATTCCTTTCGAAAAGCATCTCGGACTTCGCTGCGTCTCGCTAGACGTTTAAATTTTTTCCGTTTTCTCTTTATGACTGCACCAAACATCGAAACCATTGTCTCTCTCAGCAAACGCCGCGGCTTTGTCTTTCCGGCTTCCGACATTTACGGCGGGCTTGGCTCGTCGTGGGATTACGGCCAACTCGGCGTCGAGCTTGCCAACAACATCAAGAAAAGCTGGTGGAACTGGCTCGTCTACGAGCGCGACGACATCGAAGGCATCGATTCCTCCATCATTCAAAATCGAATGGTCT
>CAZUEI010000349.1:0-2603 GCA_964618985.1 uncultured Chloracidobacterium sp. | reverse complement strand
GAGAACTAGAGGCAATATTTTCTTTATCATAATGTTGGTGTTTTTTGTTTTCACAGAAAAAGAGAGATGGCAATTTCTCATCTCTCTTTCTTAGCATTAAATTACCCAATTCGCAATTACCAGCTAAATCGCATTTGCAGTTCGATGCGTCGGTTTGGGCCGCTCGTGCCACCGCCAAATCCGCCGAAACCTCCAAAACCGGCCGAAGTCGATGTTGACTGGCCGAAACGGCTCGATGCGAGATTACCGACGGGAGTGCCCAAATTGACACGATTGAACAGATTTGAAAAGTTGACACCAATATTCAGGTTATACGGCCTTCGAGCGTCGCCGCCGCCAAAACCACCCCCCGTACGCATGCCGCCGCCCTGTCCACCACCGCCTTGTCCTCCACCCGGAGCTCCGATCATAACGGGCGGGCCGCCAGTGCCCTGTCCTTGCCTCCCGCTTCCAGCTGATTGAGCGCCTGCTGTTCGCCCAAATCCAAATGTCTTGCCAACACGCAGATTGACGCTGACCGTGGGAGGCCCTTGGCCGTAATTGCGCGGTATTATCTCATTTAGATCATTACTGCCTATAGAGCAGAATGAGTTCGTCAGATGCAGGTCATTACATTTTGTTTGTAACTCGCCAAATGTCGGGCGTTCCGTGAAGACGCCGTCGCCGTTTGAGTCCAGTCCGCGAACAATGTTAAAAGGCCGTCCTGACGTAGCAATAATAAACGGGTTGAGAGAAACGTTCCAGGGAAGCGTGATATTTCCAAAGAGCGTAAAACTGTGGCGTACATCGAACGATGCCCGGCCGTATTCACCTGTAAAATCGTATGTATACGCCGGGCTGCTTTGTGCACCGTCGGTGTCGCTTTTAACAAAACCGAGACGATAATTGCCGCCCATTGAAAATCTCTGGCCAAAGTTGGTGCGGAAATTCATTATCATTTGCTTCTGGACGATCGTTCCGCTCGCATCGTATTCGTTGATATTTCCCAATGTGGGGTCGGGCCGCGGCGCGGTCAGACAATTTTCCTGCAGCGGACAGATCGGGGCGTTCACATTTACGGATCTAAGCTGATGAAGCCCTTTTGACAAGATAAAAAATGTGGCAAGCGTGGTCTTCCAACTCGCGGGCAACTGGCGCTCGATGCCGATCGCAGCCTGCATCGTGTATGGAGCCTGCAAAACGGGCGAGACTTGCCGAATCGTGCTTGAAGCCGGTAAAACTGCTAGGATCTGTTGCGCTGTCGGCACGTTGGTCACACCGTCGAGCGTGAAAATCGGTTGAGCGAGAAGAGCGAGTGCAGCCGCCTTGCGGACTGGATCGGTCTCGTTAGCGCTCACAAACAAGTTAAGCTGCGTCACGCCGTCAAAGCGGTCAGCCTGAAGTGTGAAGTTCTCGCTGAACCGGTCGTAAAATATTCCCGCGCCGCCGCGAAAAACTGTTTTCGGCGCTCTCGCACCGCCCGCTCCGGGCGAATACGCAAAGCCGAATCTCGGCGCAAAATTAAATTTGCTGCTGATGTTTGTTTGATTCTCGTAACGTAGCCCGTAACTCAGGACTAATGCCGGACTGATACGCCAGTCGTCCGTTGCGTACAAACCTGCTTCATACTGGGAAACGCTGGCCAGCGGGTCGCCAGTCGTTATCGAGAATTGTGTTGGATTGTATTGCGGCCCGACCAAACCTGCGATCTTGCCCCTGTATTGCTCGATCGACGAAATTCCCGTTCCTGGCGCACATCCGTCGCCGTCGGGAACGCAGGGAATGCCCGGAAAGATGAATGTCCCGCCATAATTATTCTCCGATCGGTCAGTCAGGCTTACGTGCCGAAGTTTGAATCCAAATTTAACCGAATGAGCCGATTTCTTTCCAAGGGAGGTACTTGTAAAGTTATTAACTTCCCACGTTCTGTTGTGGTTATAACTTAGTCCGACCTGCGCTCCGCCGCCGATAAACGACGATGCAACGTTGATCGTCGGCACTGTGTTATCGCCTTTCTGGTCGCGATTATTCTGACTGAATTCAAAACGCGTTTCATTTACAGTTTTCGCGTTAACTATCATCGTCTCGGTAAGACGGATCTCATTTTCCCTGCTGGTTGTCTTATATATCCGCGTCGGCAATGAGGTATCGCCGAGTCCCTGATTATTAGAACTCGAGTTGGTGAAACTATATCTTGCGACCAACGTGTTCTTGTCGTTTATGGCAAGATCGAATCGCGGCGAGATAGAAAATCGCTTTGTCGGCTGGCGCAAGTCGCGCCTGAAGCTCACTATATTCAGCGACGGATCGAGTATCTGTGCGTTTATGATCGCATTGTTATCGTTGTCGCGATTGTTGGCTTCGAGCGAAAATGACGATTTACCTTTTTGAACCGGTCCTGAGACCTGTCCGCCAAAATTCCTCGATTGCGTCGGTGCTCGATTTACTGCGAACGGATTGCGCGAATTGAGGCTCTCGTCGTTAAAGCTGCCAAAAAGCGAGCCGCGAAATTTATCACTTCCCGGTTTTGTCAAAATTTCGATGCGGCCAAATCCGAGACGATCGAATTCCGCCGAAAAAGGGTTTTGATTGATGCGGATCTCGCGGATCGAATCCTTTGACGG
>CAZUEI010000348.1:0-2604 GCA_964618985.1 uncultured Chloracidobacterium sp. | reverse complement strand
GTTGGCAAAATCATTCGCCGGCGAAACGACATTCGCAGCTATATTTACAGATAAAGTTGCGACAACGACCGTAAACATCGAGATCGCAACGACAACTGGCTGCGAAAATTGGCCCACGAGTTTTACCGGATCCCAGGCATCGGCTTTGTTCATATCAGGAAAAACAATGATTGCCGCCGAGGTGATCAAAATGCCCATCGCCGCAAACACGACCATCGTCGTCGGCAGAGCAACTGTCTGCCCAACGGCCTGTTCCTTTTGGCTTTTACCGAACCGTGTAAAGTCTGGCATATTGAGCGAGAGCGTAGCCCAGAAACCGATCATTCCCGTCAGGCTGGGGATGAACACAGGCCAAAAATCACCGAACGTATTGAATTTGCCAGGCTCGTGCAGCAAAAAACCGATGCCGCCGGCCTGATACAAGATCCACGCAAGCAATAGCCCAGTCATGACAAGAACATAAGGCGCGGCCCAGTTCTCGACTATCCTGAGCAGATCCATACCTTTATATATGATGAGAATATTCAACGCCCAGAATAATAAGAACGACAGCCATTCGGTCGGCGTGTGTCCGCCTATAGGGCCGCCAAACAGCGTTGCCCAACCGGGAATGAACGCCGCAAAAAATGTCTGCAGCGCCTGGCCACCGATCCACGCCTGAATGCCGAACCAACCACACGCCACAATTGCCCGCATCAGCGCGGGCAAATTCGACCCAACCGTTCCGTACGCAGCCCGAGCAAACACCGGAAACGGAATGCCGTATTTCGTTCCGGGATGCGAATTGAGCAATATCGGTGCGAGCACGATCGTATTGCCGAGCAGGATCGTAAACAGCGCCTGCCACCAGTTCATGCCCGCCGAGATCAGCCCGGACGCCATCATATAGGTCGGTATGCAATGCGCCATTGAGATCCACAATGCGGCATAGTTATACGTCGTCCAATTACGCTTCGCTACTGGTACCGGTGCGAGGTCTTCGTTATACAGCGACGAAGTCTCGATGTCCTTTAATGCGTCTTCGTTTAGCTCGACGCGTCCGTCGGCGTTCTGGATAGTTTCGATCATATAGATTCATTTACTCATGGATCGTTTCATTACATTCTTATTCGGGAAAACCGGCTTTTTTCAACACCTCTTTAAATCGTGGATCGTCCCGCAGCGGGTCCATAAACACATCAACTTTCATTTGGTTAGTATGCTGATCCAATGTTTCGACAGCTTCGTTCAGCGTGGCGAAAGCATTGTCTATTTCGCCCAGCTCGGCAAAAAAGGTGGCCACAAAATATGGGTAAATTTTAAGCCGCGCACGCTGCTCAGTAATTTTCTTCAAAAATCCAGGCCAGTCGCCGTTTACAAAACTCTCGCGAATCAACTTTGCCGCATCAGGCTCGCCTCTTGCATCCTGCATTTTAGCAAGTTCCTCGACAGCCGAAACATGATCGCGTTTCTGACGATAAACCTGATAAAGTTGCAAATGCGCATACCAGAAATTTGGGTCGAGCTCGACGTTCTTTTTACTCAGCATCTCACTTTCTTCAAATCTTCGTTCAAAGAACAACTCTTGCGCCGCTTGAAAGTTCGTAACCGGTGATAGAGGATCTATCTCCAATGCCCGTTTTGTTTCGATCCGAGATTCGTCAATTCTCCCCAACGAACGAAGCAGAATGCCCAGCCGACGGTGAGCTTCCGAATATTTCGGATTGAGTTCGATGGCAAGTTTTTGCTCGCGTTCCATGCATGCGAAATCGTGATTCTGAAAACAAATTATTCCTAAGATCGAGTGGGGTTCGGCCAAAGTGTTATCCAATTCAATAGCCTTCATCGCAATATTTTTTGCACTCGAAGTCAGATCATTTAGCTGAGGGTAATTATAGAGGGCGCGAAAGTGGATTGACTCGGCCAGGCCCGCAAATGCCAATGCGAATTTCGGATCGATCTCCGTTGCCTGCTGGTAATATTCGATCGCTTTCTGAGCATTTGTGGCAGTGCGCTTGATCGCGTAAAACCGACCTTTCAAATACAGTTGGTAGGCATCGTTGTTCTCGGTGTAGTGCTTGGTCAAACCTTTTGTATCTTCACCCGAAAGTTTCAATTGGAGCTTTTGCGCAATTGTCGCTGCGATCTCACGCTGCGTCGCCAAAAGGTCGGACATTTTTCGCTCGTATTGCTCGCCCCACAGCAGTTTGGTGTTTCGCACATCAACGAGTTCAACACTGATCGTCAAATTGTCGCCTATCTGCACGAGCC
The DNA here is from genome assembly GCA_964618985.1 of uncultured Chloracidobacterium sp. Classification (GTDB taxonomy): domain Bacteria; phylum Acidobacteriota; class Blastocatellia; order Pyrinomonadales; family Pyrinomonadaceae; genus OLB17. The sequence goes on along the minus strand of CAZUEI010000348.1, from coordinate 354 downwards.
GTCCGGTCATTATAGAATCGACGCCCAACTCGCTTGCGATCTTTGCAACGTCGGTATCCTTTCCTTTGTAACGGATAACTGCGCTCGTCGGGCTAACCTTCAAATTTGGCAGCTGTGTCAGGCGATAGATCAGCGATTCGGCCAAGCCGTCCGAGAGATATTCCGTATTCGGGTCACCGCTCTTGTTCTGCAATGGCAGAACGGCAATTGAATTTATCGGCCCGTCACTCGCAGAGTTGAAATATCTGTAACCAAAAAATCCGCCAAGTGCGATAATTGCCAATACCAACGGTGCTAAGAGCAGTCGTTTATCAAAACTCTTTGCCTGCGAAACACCAGAAACGCCTGTAGGTA
>CAZUEI010000347.1:0-2611 GCA_964618985.1 uncultured Chloracidobacterium sp. | reverse complement strand
AACGCGAGATCGGCAAAGTTTGCCGTAAGGTCGCAAGAAACAAGGCAGAACTTGAGGGCGAATTTAAGGCTCTAAAAGTCGGGCCGGAGGATGTAAAGTCATACCTGCGCGTGCCGCGGATCTTTAATGAGGGCGCATTGAAAAAAGACCAGATCGGCATCGTCACCGGCCTTGCATGGACGGCTGTCGGCGGTGACATTCTTTTTATCGAAGCTTTGAAAACAAAGGGGAAGGGCAAACTGCTATTGACCGGGCAACTTGGCGAGGTTATGCAGGAGTCGGCTCAAGCAGCATTTTCCTATGCCAAAGCCAGGTCAAAGGACCTCGGAATTGACGAGACCGTGATCGAGAATTACGACATTCACATTCACTTGCCCGAAGGCGCCATACCGAAGGACGGACCGAGTGCAGGCATAACGATGGCAACGGCACTGGTTTCGGTTCTGGCTCAGCGGCCTGTTCGCAAGGACGTGGCGATGACCGGAGAGATAACATTGCGCGGCAACGTCCTGCCGGTCGGCGGCGTCAAAGAAAAGCTGCTTGCAGCGAGGCGCGCGAAGATAAAAACGGTCATTCTTCCAGAGCCCAATAAGCGTGATTTGGAAGACCTTCCACAGGAAGTTCGCGACGATTTGACCTTTATATTCGTTGAGAACGTGCGGCAGGTTTTTGATGTTGCATTAAAGCCGAGCATTTTGCCCGCAGAAAAGCCGAAAGCCCGGGCCTCAAAGGCTACCTGAAATGCCTTTTGAGCGGCTATGTCCTTATTGTATAAGCCTTTATTTGTTGACATTCGGTCTGTTTGATGTTAAATTTTTAAGATTAAAGTGCCATTTTTTCTAATGTGGAAGATGTGGAACTTTGTGAGTTTGAAGGCGTTAGAGTTATTAATGAAATTGAGCATTTTTAAAGTTTTAAGTTTTACGGTAGTAGTACTTTGTCTGTTTAGTTCGATTTTGACGGCTCAGACACGGGAAATTGACCAGGCACGGCTTGCTGTCAATAAAGTTCTGCTTGATTCCGGTATTTCGTTCAGGGAAGGTTTGCTTGCGTATGAGGACAAACGTCTTTCCGATGCCGGCGAGAAATTCAATAGATCGCTTGAGGTTTTTATCTATTCAAATCTGAATATTCAACGCGATCCCAAACTACAGGGCTGCTACAACCAACTTGTCGAGACGATTTACCGTATTGAATTTCCGTCCGGTCGCACCCCGGAAGTCAAAGAACTCACCCAGACGTGTAATTGGAACAACCTTGGTGCGGCGCTGAACATTGATAATAACTTGGCAGATAGGATCGCAAATCTTACAAAGACCCAAATAGTCAGGCCCACCAGTCCTTCATCGACAACGATCGCCGCAAACACAACAAGTGTTCCGAATACTGCAAAAGCCGGATTCAACTCGCAGGAATTTGAACCGGCAATCGGTGATGAGCTTGCACGACTTGAGCTCACTCCCGATGAAAAGGACATTGACAACAATCCTGTCGCTCAGCAGCAATATCAATACATACAATACGCGGTCGCCAATAAATCGCTCGGGTTTGCCTTTCAGGTTCATCCGATGATCCAGCAATACATAAATTACTATCGCGGACGTGGGCAGACGACGATGGAAGTAGGGCTTTACCGTTCGGGAATGTTCATGCTGATGGCTCGCCGCATCTTTAAGGAGGAGGGCATTCCGGAAAATGTCGCATGGCTCGGCCAGGTCGAAAGCGCTTGGAAGCCGAGTGCGATGTCGCATATGGCAGCGTCGGGATTGTGGCAGTTTATCCCGGGAACCGGTGCGAGATACGGACTGCGTAGAACGGCGTATGTCGATGAGCGAAACAGCTTTGACGAGGCCACGCGAGCGTCGGCGCGATATTTGAAGTTTCTCTACAACCGTTACGGCAACTGGGAACTCGCAATTGCAGGCTACAACTGCGGCGAGGGAAATGTCGATCGTGCCATCCGTCGGGCCGGAGTTACAAATTTCTGGGCGGCATATCCGTATTTGCCTCAGGAAACGCGTAATTACGTGCCAAACATTCTGGCCACGATCTTGATCGCAAATAACCCGAACCAATATGGTTTCGGTCATATTCGCCCAGCCGCTCCGCTGCGGTATGACCGCATCAGGATCCCGGCTTCGACAAATCTAAGCCTGGTCGCACAGGCGTCGGACACGAGTGTTCAGTATTTGCGTTACCTAAACCCGCACCTTCGCAGTAATTCGACGCCGCCTGAGCCATATGTGATCAACGTCCCGGCCGGCCGCGCTAATCAGGTTGTCGCTCTTTTCCGACGCATTCCTGCTTCGCAGATCAATAATACAAATCTTGCGAATTCTTCTTCCGGGGAGACATGGCAGAATATCTCGAACCGAACCGGCGTTACCGTTTCTGATCTGATGGCCGCAAACCCCGGGATGACAGTGCCGCATGGTAAGGTGTTTGTTCCTGTGAAGGGCAACAATGTCCAAAATATCGTTTATTCACGTCCGACCAATTTAAATACTTCGACGGTGAATAATGTAAAAGTAGTTAAGGCCAAAGCCGGTGAAACTGTCGCAAAGATCGCTCAACGCTACAATGTAAACCCGACCGAGGTTGCAAAATACAA
>CAZUEI010000346.1:0-2619 GCA_964618985.1 uncultured Chloracidobacterium sp. | reverse complement strand
CCCGACAAGCCGATGATACTTCGCGGGCCGATGCTGCACGGTGTTGTCAGGCAGTTTTTGTCCGATGTTAATTGGGGCGAGCTCGATTACCTGATCGTCGATATGCCGCCGGGCACGGGCGATGTACAGCTTTCGCTCGCTCAATTGGTTCCTGTGCAAGGAGCTGTGCTCGTAACAACGCCGCAGGAAGTTTCGCTCTCGGACGTACGGCGTGCGGTAAAGATGTTCGAACAGGTCAACGTGCCCGTTCTGGGCGTGATCGAAAATATGTCCTATTTCATCGCACCCGACACCGGCAATAAATACGAAATATTCGGCAAAGGCGGCGGCCAAAAACTGTGCGACGAATACGGCCTGAACCTCCTCGGCGAGGTCCCGCTCGGAATGGAAGTCCGCGAAGGAGGCGACAAAGGCGTTCCGGTCGTCGTTTCCGCACCAGACTCACCGCAAGCCGCAGCCTTTCGCAAAGTCGCCGAAGAAGTCGCACGGCAGGTCTCCATCGAGGCGATGAAACCCGAATTGGTCATTCTTTCAAAGGCAAAGTAAATAGGAGAGTAAGATATTATGAAACGCTCAGCACTCGCTTCAATCGCATGCGCAGTCTTGATCCTATGTTCAAACTCATTTGGACAAACGTCTGCGTTTACATACCAGGGTAAACTGAACGAAAACGGAGGAGTAGCCAACGGCCAGTACGATCTTACGTTCAGGCTTTTCGACACAGATACGTCTATGACTCCGGTCGCCCCTGACGTCATAGTCGAGAACATTCAGGTCACCGACGGCATATTTACCGTCGAACTTTCCTTTAGTACCACACCTTTCAGGGATCTTTCGGGAAATTGGCTGGAAATATCCATTCGCCCGGGAGCCAGCACCGGTGCTTTTTCAACTCTGAGCCCGCGACAAAAGATCACCTCTTCACCTTACGCAATGCAGTCGGCCTTTTCGACAAGTACAACCAACGTAACCGGTGTGGTCGGCATCGCTAATGGCGGAACCGGAAGCACGACAAAGAACTTTGTCGATCTTACGACCAACCAGACCGTCGGCGGCAGAAAGACTTTTACGGACCCGATTGCCGGCAACGGATCGGAGTTGACCAACATCAACGGCGCGAATATCACGAACAATACAATAAATGCTTCGGCCCTTGCTGCGGATTCCTTTCCTGATATTAGAAATCGTACCCTGCTTGGTTCATTGCGTTGGGACCTGTTGAAGCAGAGGATCACTGTTGGGACTTTCCCAAATCAAATAGCGTTTGACGGCAGTCACATTTGGGTAACTAATGCAGGGCCTATGAACGTAATGAAGATACGGGTAAGTGACGGAGCCATCGTCGGCACATATCCGGTTACGGGTGGATCTGTCGGTATCGCTTTTGACGGCTCGAATATGTGGGTCACTAACGGCGGAAGCGGCATTACAAAACTTCGTGCGAGCGATGGTGCCAATCTTGGTACATTTATGACGGGCGGGTCCTTTCCCTATTACGCCGCATTTGACGGAGAAAATATGTGGGTGTCAAACTCAGGCTTCAACAATGTGACCAAGCTCAGAGCCAGTGACGGAGCCAATTTGGGCAGTTTTGTGGTAGGAAACGGCGCACGGGGCGTTGTTTTTGACGGCGAGAATATTTGGGTTGTATCTAGCTTAAAGGACCAGGTTACGAAATTGCGGGCGAGTGACGGAGCAAATCTTGGCTCTTTTCCAACCGGGAGTTTTCCTTCGGGCCCTATAGCATTTGACGGGGCTAATATTTGGGTGCCGTTTAGCACTGGAATAACAAAGATCCGTGCCAGCGACGGAGCAAATCTGGGAACATTCGCGACCGGTTCGGGGCCTTACTTTGCGGCATTTGATGGTTCCAACATCTGGGTAACAAATTACGGTGGCAACAGCGTCACAAAGATCAGGGCAAGTGATGGAGTAATACTCGGCACTTACATTGTAGGAGCTTCGCCGCAGGGCATCGCTTTTGATGGATCAAGCATGTGGGTGACGAATTTCAATGCCGGCACAGTCACAAAGGTTCCTGTATTTCCTTAGTCTGAGCTTTAGTGATTGACGTCCGCCTTGAAATTCACGGTAAAAAACGTTAATATTTACATTAACGTAAGGATTCGCTAAAGCGGGTCCAATTTTTTGAAAGGAGCTTTATTTATATGTCAGCAGTTGCAGCACCGACCGTCGAATTGACCGTAACCGACAGTGCGATAACCGAGATCAAGAAGTTTATGTCAAGCGAGGAAGACTTGCCGGAAACCTCAGGCCTTCGAGTCCGCGTCGTGCCCGGAGGATGTTCGGGTTTTCAATACAGCCTTAATATCGAGGAAGAGTCGAAAACTGGCGATTTTGTGATGGATAAAGACGGCATCAGGCTTTTTGTCGATATGTTTTCGGCTCAGTATCTGAACGGCATAACGATCGACCACACAACAAATATGATGGGTTCAGGCTTTACGTTCGAGAATCCAAATGCGACCGGCGGCTGCGGCTGCGGAACATCGTTCTCGGCATAGTTCTTTGCAGAAGCCCGCACGAAATAAGGGCATCCGCACCAACCTTCCAAGGTTCGAAATTATTTTCGGGCCTTTTTTCTTTTCTGCTGGAACA
>CAZUEI010000345.1:0-2620 GCA_964618985.1 uncultured Chloracidobacterium sp. | reverse complement strand
ATAGAATATCGTCGCTGCCTATTCTACAGTCACAAGCAAAAGGCAGCAAAGACATAAAGATACCGTATTTCGACCAAAAATCTAAATGGAATGCTCTCGTTTCCGAAACAGTTCTCTGATTTTCCCGTAATAAGCACTATGCCGGATCGATCAAAACTGTTAATAAAACTTTTCAAGATAAAAATGATCGCGAGCTGGTCGATTGGGGCCGTCGCGATCGCATATTTGCTGCTGCTCTATTTCCCGCAGCCGCTGTTTGCCTATTCAACGAAGTACGAGGCGTTTGACGTGCATTCGCGCGAATCGCTCGACGGCGTTGAAGCGGTGCTCGACCGCGCGGAGGCGCGGCTCAAAACATCGCCGCTCTATGACGCAGACACGCGGCGGCCTATTTACCTGACGAACGGATTTGGCATGTATGCCCTGCTGAGCCATAAGGCGTATAACTCGTTCGGCAACAGCGTGCCGTTCATCACCAATGTTTTTATAAACAAATCCGACATCGCTAGCGACCGCGTCTTTATGAACCGGGCCAAAAATAATTCGCGCTCGCTGAGCGGCGTCATCGCTCACGAGATGACGCACATTTTCATCCGAAAGCGATACGGCACGTTAAAGTCGTTCCTTATCCCCGCGTGGAAGAACGAAGGCTACTGCGAATACATCGCCGGCGAATCGACGATCCCCCTCGACGAAGGCATGAGGCTCTGGCGCGAAAACCCGTCGGACGACACCGGCTACCGCTACACCAAATATCACGCGATGGTCAAATACCTCCTCGAAACCGAACACCTCACCGTTGATCAACTCTTCACACAGGACTTTGACGAGAAAGAGGTCGCCGCAAAAACATTAGCGAGTCTTCAGTAGCTACTTCGGTTTGCGAAGAATTGCAACTCTAAAGATGACAACCGCACCCTATGACCCGCTCAAGACTTGACAATAAACCTATTTAGCATTATTGTGTTTCTGGAGACTTAAATATAAAACATCTATGCGACAGTCACTTCAATCATATGTATCTCAGGTTATGAGACAAAATAACCTTTCCGGTTATGACGTGGAACGACAATCTCAGAAAGGGATAACACAATCATCAGTTCACAGAATTGCGACAGGTGCAGCCACAAATCCAAGTACAGCAAAGCTGAAAGCTCTAGCCAAAGGGCTAGATGTTCCCGAAGCTGAGTTATTCGCTGTAGCGCGCGGAGCGACGCTAGTTATAGGGGATTTAGCCCACGATCGACTTGCTTCGATTGACCGCATCTACCAAGGATTGTCTATAAAGAAAAAGAAACGCTTCGACCCAGTTATCCAAATGGTTGAACGTGAGATTAAGTACATCGAATCTGAACGCTAGGCTTTCTTCTTAGTTCTTCTCAAACGTATGAAATATAGATATAAGACCTTTCTAAGTCCAAATGACCGGGACGGTTTTTATACCTACCCGTTAGTCGGCGTGACGCTGAAGCATGGACGGAAACAGATCAGTGTAGATTGTCTGGTGGATTCCGGGGCGACCGAGAGTTTGTTTAGTTATGATATTGCCACTTTGCTGGGGATTGATCTTACAAAAACTCCGCGCCAAGACTATGTCGGCGTTGGCAATTCGACATTCAAGGGCCGCAGGACGACCATTCAATTAAAACTAAACGGGTTTGATACATGGACATCTATCAACGCAGGATTTATTGACCAAAACGAAATGCCCCTGTTGGGGCATTCGGGTTTCTTCGAGAATTACGAAATAATCTTTAGAGCCTATCAGGAGAAATTCGAGATCAAAAAGCGTTGACAGCCGCGATCAGGACTTTTTTGCTAGAAGGAACTTTTCTGTAGGTGACATCCTTAATTCCCTTCTTATCGGCCTCAGCCTTTGCTTCCGTAATGCGATTACCGGAGCTTACGACCTTTTCTCGGCCTCCGGTTTTGGATATGCCGACCCATTTGTCCTCGTATCGCGACATTTCTTTCGCGACGAGCAGATCATTTTTTAATTGAGCATTCTTAGTCATCTTTTTAACCAACCCAATATTATCACACATTAGCAGTGTATAGCTAAATTTTGGACAGCTTTCTGTTTTGAGTGTGTGAAACATTGCAGGCAAAAAAATTGCTTGACCATTTTCGGTATGTTGTGCTATTATTGAAACGTATCTGACGCGCTTTCTCCTGAACAGGACAGACATAGCATGGTCGTTCTTTGAAAATTAGTAATTCTGTCCCACTGAAGATCGGTGATGTAGAAGATGAGAATCAGCGTAACACACATATTTGCTTGAATTACGGCCTTTGGAACACAATGTATTAATTTTTTTCAAAAATCGTGGGACAGAAGCAAAAAACTGATGTTAACTGTCTTATTTACAATAGTTATGCTGTCCCACGCAGGCTTGGGACAGCGGTGGGACAGAAAGAGTGTTGGGACAGCGGGACAGACGCGGCTTCGTCCGAATGCGGAATGCGGAATGGAGATTTCGGAATGCGGAAGTTTCAACAAAAAGATGCAAAATCTGCTATGTTTTTCTTGGAACTTTTGTTTTTCACGCCTCGTAAGAAATTTTTGACAAGGCGAGGTTTCGTGCTTTGTTGCTTTAACAAGGGGCAAAGAGTTTTCGGG
>CAZUEI010000344.1:0-2623 GCA_964618985.1 uncultured Chloracidobacterium sp. | reverse complement strand
GCGAGCGTTTGACGATGGCCGAAGCAACACTTGAAAAAGCGACTTGCGAAAATTGCGGCGCGGATGTCCGTGAAAACACACAGTTTTGTTACAACTGTGGAAGAAAATTTGCCGTCGCCGAAACTATAACCAACAGCACAGAGTCTGCCGTGATGTCTGACGAAACAAGGACAGCACTTGATGATCTGGCTGCCAGATTTAAGATCGATGAAACTGAAAGCGAGAACAAACTTGCTTTAGCAGCGGCTGAGAGAAAAAAGGCTCGTGTTGCCCCAAAGAAGTCAAAAGAGGTTATTTGGGAAGCGGATGAAACTCGCTCAGGCCTGTTTATTTTCTTTTTTTCGCTGTTCATATTTATTATAGTTGCGGCGGTTGTATTTATTACGGTTTATTGGAAATGATCTGAGGTTATATGGAAGCACTTGGAATGGTCGAATGTTTTGGGCTGGTCGCGATGATCGAAGCCGCTGATGCAATGGTCAAAGCGGCTAATGTAAAGCTCGTTGGTTACGAAAGGATCGACGCCGGGCTTGTTACGGCGATAGTTCGCGGCGAGGTCGGTGCCGTTAAAGCCGCCGTTGATGCCGGGGCCGCCGCAGCGCGAAAGATCGGCATAGTAACCGCAACTCATGTTATTCCTAGTCCTCACGATGAAGTTGACGACGGCATACCGGTTTTGAGGACAGGCGAAACCACGAGGAAAAAGATCTCAGGAAGCGTGCCGGAATAATATGAAACGTCTGCCTAGGCAGACGGCCTCTTAGTAAAACGATCGAAGCCGTAGAGATTTTGCTCTACGGCTTTTTTAGTAACTGATCTAATCATAAGTTGTTGCACTAAGGGTTTTTCGTGTCCGGAGTCGGTGCTGAAGCAGGCTTTTGTGTTCCGCCTTCGGCGGTGCGGCCGGCGCGGGTGATGGCGATGCGTTTCTCGGCTTTTGGGCCGTCCGCGACGGCAACTTTAATGTTTCGGTAAGTGGCGTCGCGTTTATCGTTTGAAGGGATGTAGCCGATCGAATACTGTGTTCTGAGTTCGCTGGACAATTCTTTTGCTATGCCCGGAAGTTCTGCGGCGCTCGCAGGAAAGTAAGCTTTGCCGCCGGTTTCGGTTGCGAGGCGTTCGAGAAACGATTTGGCTTTGGATTGCGGGCTTTTACCAATGAATCCGCCCTCTTTACTCAGCTCGTCAACAAAGCCGATCACGTATATTTGGACTTCGGATTCGCGTAAAAGCTCGAATAATTGTTTTTCGTTATAGAAACTGTTGCGGTCCTCACCGTCCGAAACTAGAATGAGAGCCCGGCGCTTTCGGTCGTCGGTTTTTTTTGACTTTTCATACTCATCTACATTCTCGACAGCCAGATAAACTGCGTCGATGATCGCGGTTTGGCCGCCTTCGATAAAAAGGTTGTCAAGTGCGTCGTTAAGATCTGGCTTATTCGGTGTAAATTCCTGCTCGATGCTGATCTTATCGCGGCCGACAAATCGAATGATCATCGATTCGTCGTCAGGACGGTTCGAATTCACGAGTATCTTTCCCGCCTCGATCACTTTATCCAACTGCTGGCGAAGCGAGCCGGAATTATCGATGACGAGCGCATAATTTGTTGGAACCTCGGACTTCGAGAAAAAATCGATCTGCTGGAGAATGCCATCTTCGTAAATTTTAAACTCTTTTTGCTGAAGATTGTTTATAGGGCGATTATTGCGATCGACGACGCGAATATTCAGATTTACGAGTTCCGTGTCGATCTTTATTATTTCATCTTCTTCTTTCAGCGTTGGCGGAGTCGGTTTTACAGCGACAGGTGAAGTTGTCGGCGAAGGCGTAGCCGGTGGAGTAACTTTGACGGTACCGGACGCTGTGGATGTTTGTGCGTTTGCATTCGCTTGTATGAACGCATTTGAAACTATGAAAGTGAGAACGACCGCGATCAGGAATAGATTTCTTTTCATTTTCTACTTACGGAAAAACTCTAGCGGGAAGTTGGAGTGCTGGGCGTCGCATAATAGCCATCCCGCCCGCGAACAGTTAGACGCGGCAAACCCCTTGGGGGTTTGACCTTAATCTTTATTTTACGCCACTTTCCGTTGGGTTGGAAATCCTTTGGTGTGTAACCAATGGAATATTGATGCCTCAATTCGAGCGCGATGCGTTCGAAAATCTCATCCATTTCGACATCAGTTCGCGGGTAAAAGGATTTGCCGCCAGTTACGGCGCTGATCTCATCCAAATAAGCCTGTCCCTGCATTCCTAGAGCGGAATTAGAATCGCCGCCATCCATTATCCCGATCGCATAAGTGACGACATCAGTTTCCTTCATCAATCGGCGGACCTCACCAAAATTATAACGCGAAGCATTATCCTGGCCGTCGCTGATGATCAGTAAAGCTCGCTTTTGGTGGCTGCCGCGCGTAACGCGTTCGACGCCTAGATAAACGGCATCATAAAGAGCCGTATCTTTTTGCGGCCGAACCAATGTCAGTTTTCGCAAAACGGCGTCGCCGTCACGCGTGCGGTCAAGCAGCAATTGCGCGCGGCTGTTGAATGCGATCAAAAAATACTCGTCGGATGGATGGCTCGTTGCAATAAAACGTGAAAGAGCTTTTTGAGCCTTTAGGAC
>CAZUEI010000343.1:0-2625 GCA_964618985.1 uncultured Chloracidobacterium sp. | reverse complement strand
GCCGAATTTGAAAATGTCTGCGGAGCTACGTTCGGCACGCCCAGCCTGAAGTTTCTCTGTGTAGTGTTGGTTCCCGTCGGGTTAACGACATTGACAAAAACACTATGCAGACTGCCGCAGGCCTCGCCTGCCGGCACGGTATAAGGAACATTGTTTGTCACGGTCTGGCCCGGGCCGATGAATCCATAATTTACCGAAGCTCCGCCGCTTACATTTACCATGACGTCTTCTATCGCTGCGGCTGTCGAATTATTGACCGCCACGCTTAACAGCAGAGACTCGCCGGGTTCGGGGAATCCGTCATTGTCGCCGGTTGAATCGCTGACTAAGAACGGATCTACCGAAACCGCTCCGGGAGCAACGAATGATTCGACAACGGTCGTTCCGTTATCCGTCGCGCCATTACCCATGCCGCGAAGAGCAAAGCCGGTCCAAGCGTCGGCAACATCCACCGCCGCTTCCGGCGCGGCAGAGCTTGCCTGCGCCGCAGCAATAAGAGCGTCACGCTCCTGTTGAAAATTTGGGTTTAATGGCGAGAGCTTCATACCGTCAACGACAAACTGCAGCATCTTTTGATTACCCGCCGCATGGCCGAGACGCCTGATGAGCTGGGCGCGGACCTCAAACAACATCGATGCCCAAATTTCTCCGGTGTTATGAACTTGATTACACGCGTTGCCGCCAACCGGAGGAAATGCTCCGTCAGAGATATTACAACCGGTATTTACGTCGGCAGCAGTTAACGGATTGAAAGGACGGTTCAGAGGCCCGCCCCTAAAACCGATCGGAGCATATGGCAGACGTCGAATACCGTAATAACCGTTAGTCGTTCCGAGGCCAAATACGTTAAACGTGTCATATGCCCCAGTCGTGTAAATCCCGTTGATCGGGTCGGTCGGCTCGGAAAGCAGGCAGCTGCCGACAAAATCGCTCCAGCCTTCGCCCATTCCGCCGGAGCGATTGGCGCCAAGTCCGCTGCCGTTCCCGATCAATCGATTTGAAAGTCCGTGCGTATGTTCGTGAATTACGACATCCGCATCGAGATCGCCGTCGCGGTTGACCGGCGTGTTCGTGAAAACATACATCTGCATTCTTCCACGCCCGCCGTCACCCGGTGTCGAAAAGTTTGCGTTGTTCGTTCCGCTGAAATCCTGTGCCTCGGCCGAAACCCTGTCAAAAGCCACGCCGCCGCGTCCGAAATTGTCGTTCTGGAAATTGCGCGCGGGCTCAGTGAAACCGAGCAGATACAATGCGTCGTGATAACGATTATTTAAATAGAAAAGATGCGTCACGGCTCCGTTGCGCAAAATTGGATCTGACGGCGGGGAGCCGGGCGCCGGATTTCCGGGCGGAGGATTGTAATCAAAACTGAATACCCGGCTTGTTCCTGCCACCGGTGCGTCAACGCCGTTGGAGCCATCTATGTCGAGGCCGGCCTGAACCGCATTTCCGTCCGTCCAGCCGCTGCCGCCGTTAACGTTGTCGTTCATCCAGCCTAAATTATTGAACGAAAGATTGCCTTCGTTTCCGATAAGCGTGACGTTTGTGCGGTTTTGGAAAGTGCCCTGCGTTCCGAGATTCGGAGCAAGCGGGCCGGGCGTATTCGGCTGCGGGCTGTCGAGCGCTCTGACCAGGCTCGTAGTATTGGCATAGACATTATAAGTGGCGCTCTGCGTCTGGTCCGCAGTGATGTTCTTGCGCCAAAGCATCGTGCCGTTGCGGGCGTCAACGATGACGTAGTATGCGTTTACGGGTTTCCAGATCAATACTCTCCATGCGGGGACGGCAACGCCCGGCTCGGTCGGAAAATATATCTTCTCGGCCGTGATGTCCCAGTCGCCGCCGGCGCCGAACCTGACCACTTTGTTTGTCGAAGCCGATTCATTTGGAAGGGCATCGTTGTTTTTCAGCGTGTAGTTGGCAAGAGGAGCCGCGAAACGAACTGCATCCACAGGGTCGCCAAAATCAGTCGAAACGCGTTCGTAATCCAGGCCCGGAGCAAGATTGTTGATCACGCGGATAAGCTCACCCTGCCGAGTGAAGCCCGCCTTTACGCCGCCGCGAAACACCGGTATGCCGTGAATATACTGTTCCAATTCAACCCACGAAAGATTGCCGTCCGGATTTGTGTAATCTGCAAAGATCTTTAAAGCGTCGATCTGCTGATCGGTTGAGCCAACCAGCGAGTTGTTTTGCTTTAAGAAGTTGATCAAAACGCCGGCGTGCTTTCTGCCCGCAGGCCGTGTTGCCGCCGTCAGAAATGCTCTTCCCTGCGCGACGTCGGTCCCGATCACTTCGGGAATGCGTATGTCGGTGTTGTAATCAACCTTTAGCGTAGGAATGTGGTTTTTCAGAGCGTTCTCACCGCGCACGAACTCGTCGCGCACGTTTGCTACCGACGAAGCGTCCTTTCCAGACGCCTGACGGTAGCCGACAAGAATATCTTCTATTCGATCGTCCCCTTGCTCGCGTATGTCGTAATTAGGGAACGCCTCTTCATGGCTCACGGTCTTCTGGATAAGCCCATTGGTTTTCCCGGCCTGAGCCTTGGTCCCATATTGATAAGGCACAACGATGATCGCCGTCACCAAACCCAACACAAACAAACACAAAAGAAGACTCCTC
>CAZUEI010000342.1:1517-2627 GCA_964618985.1 uncultured Chloracidobacterium sp. | reverse complement strand
GGTTTGAAATTGCTTGCTCTTGTCATCACGCTCGGACTTTGGTTTGGCGTGACAGGTTTGAGCACGCCTACGACAAAGCGCTTTACAGTGCCGCTCAATCCAAGCATTTCAAACAACGCCGAGATCACCAACACGCTTATGCCGGAGGTCGATATCGTCGTTAGCGGCGATAAGCGAAAGATCGACCAGATTAACAAAAACGAACTGTCCGCCACGCTCGACCTGACCGATGCTGCGCCCGGCGAACGCGTCGTGTCGCTCACGCCGGAAAATGTCTATGTCGCTCTGCCTCAGGGCATAAAACTCATCGAAGTTCAGCCCAGCCGCATCCCTGTAAAACTCGAAGCCGTCGAGGAAAAAGAGGTTGAGGTAAAGGTGCAAACTAAAGGAAACCCCGCGGACGGTTATGAAGTCTATACGACGTCTGCTTTACCGCCAAAGATAAGAGTTCGCGGGCCAGCCAGCTTTACCAAAAAGTTGGATTTCGTTGAAACAGACAAGATCGATCTGTCGGGCAAAAAGGACGAGTTCACCGCAAAGCAAATACCTGTCAGCGTTGCCAACCCCAATGCCGCAGTTTTAGATACGGTCGTGGACGTTTATTTCCGTATCGGCGAAAAACGCATTGAACGTCAGTTCTCGCTTCCTGTATCAGGCTCGCTCGGCAAAACCGCTAGTTTCACGATCTATGGCCCACGCACATTGCTTTCGAAGGCACGCGTCGATGCCTTTAAAGTGGAAACGTCGAATGACGGCACACCTCAGGTTGTTGTGCCTGCCGAACTTCAGGATTTAGTCGAAGTAAGAAAACTCAGCGTCAAATAAACAGCTTCAGCCATTCCATCATATCAAACCGCATTTCGTCGGTGATCTCGTGCTTTGCCGTGTAATGTTTTGAGTGGTAATTCGGCAACAACGCACAGAGCTTCTCGTTAAAATTGGCAAACTGTTCCTGCGTGTAAAACTCATCATCGTCACCGTATAAATAAAACGTCTCCGCCAAAAACGGTTTGTAGATCTGATTTGTTTCGAGATCGCCTGGAATGCCGCCGCAAACGCCAATGATCCCGCGCAATACTTGCGGGTAAGTAAATGCAAAACGAAAATTCA
>CAZUEI010000342.1:0-1417 GCA_964618985.1 uncultured Chloracidobacterium sp. | reverse complement strand
GCGATCAATAACGGAGCCGGCTTTGACAAATTATCGGGAACAAAAAGATCGTAATAAAGATCGATCTGTGCTGTTAAAGTCAGATCGGTTTGCATGTTCTCGGTACTCATACGTCGTAATTGAAATTGTATGAGCGAAAGTTCTGCATCACAAATAGAACTTTTTTCTGCCTAAACGGGCAATTGACGTATTGCAGTGAATCGCATTATCCTTGCTGAATGAAGACACGACTACTTTTACTCGCCATACTCGCTCTCGCCGGGTTCGAAACTGCCGTACACGCAGGCCCTTGCACGATGACACCTGCAAAAGCGCCGGCTCTGTTTGGCTTCAAGCTTGGGATGAGCCAGGCAGAGGCCGAAAGAGTAACCGGACAAAAGGCCAAACCAAATAGCCGCTTATTGGAGGTGGATCGCGGTAAAAAATATTTGACCGTTCCGAGAGATGATCTGTTTATCGTCGTCGACAATGAGGAGTACGACTCAGAGCTTCTGGACAATACCGTCGAAGACGTTACACTGAATTTTATTGACGGCAAATTATTTGCGATTGCGTTAAGGCTCAATAAACGTTCGCAGTGGGTCACCGCGCCCGATACGCTCGCCCTATTTCAGCAAAAACTCCGCATCCCTGTTGAAGCATGGGTCGAAAACCCGAAAGGCTTCTGGAACCTCAAAAAAATGGTCACCTGCAATGGCGTAACGATCCGAGCCTCAGTTAAGACGAACGAGTTGATGAGATTCGATATGGTAGAAACCGCAGTAGAGGCTCGCGTCGAGGCGGCAACCGAAGCCGCGAAGAAGAAACTCCTTGAAAGCAGCTCACAGAAGCCCGCGCTTTAAAGGCCGTGCTCTCGTTCAGTTCTTCACCTTGTAATAGACGTAAACACATCCGTGCTTCATCGGCCGGCTCTCGACGAGTTCGAGATCGATCTGCCGCGACATCTCGTGAAAAAGAGGAATTCCCGAACCAAGCAAAACCGGATGAATATTGAATCCGATCTCATCGATCACACCCGCTTCGAATAGAGACCTTGCAAGCTCACCGCCGCCCATCACCATTATGTCCTTGCCATCTTGCTTCTTTAGCTCGCTCACAAACTCGCCTGCGTTTGCGTTGATGAACTCAACATTTCCCTTGGCCGGCCCGGCAGGCAAAGTTCGTGAGAACACATAGGTCTTAAACGCCGCATTCATCTCCGCTGCCTCTTCTAGTTCCTCTTCGGTAAACTGCTCCTGCGACGTTTCCCAGGTCTTTCGCCCCATCAACATAACATCGACCCGCGGCCACATATCGGCCATCAGTTTCTGCACATCCTCGCTGAACATCAGCCAATCAACGCTGCCGTCCTGACGAGCAAAAAAATTATCAAGGCTGTTCGCCCCGCCAAATATCACTTTTCGCATATTGTCCTCCG
>CAZUEI010000341.1:0-2635 GCA_964618985.1 uncultured Chloracidobacterium sp. | reverse complement strand
GATCATCGTAAATTTCAAGCGCCCAATGAAAATAAATAAATATAGCGGTATTGACTTACACCACTACCAGATGTTGTTGTTTTGTCCAGCGGCAATACAAAGGGTTCCTTTACGTTTTTCGGGATTTTTAACGGCTCGTAATTTGTGGTTGATCGAGGGTTCTCACGGTTTACACCGTGAGGCCTGAAACGTAAAATAACCCGAGCTCAGAAGCGCGGGCTATCTTACTTATTTAATTTTTGTTCTGTCTCGATCAGCCCGCTTGAGCTTCTACGATCGGGGCGCCGGCGGCGTTGGTTTTGACCGAGGCGATGCCGTTTTCCATCGACGAGGTCGAGGAATACATCTCGCTTTTACCGATCACCTGTCCATTGCCGGCCTCAAGCGTAAAATACGGGTCACCGTTTGCCGCCGTCAGCCGGTTATAGCGTGCGTCGTCACCTGCATTTTTCTGGACCGATGCGATGCCGTTTTCGGCGGCACTTTTCGATTCGTACATTTCACTGGAGAGAATGATCTGCCCGTTTCCGGCCAACAAATTGAAATGATACTTTCCGTTTTTTGCGACTTTTAATTCAAATTTTCCAGCCATAATATCTGCTCCTTTTGATCGTGGTTTAAATGTTGTGATCGGGTGAATTATATACCCAGGGACGTGTTGATTGCAAAAGAATACGAATTCACAATCAATTGCCCGCACTTCCTATTCCACGCTCTTCAGAGCGTGGCAATTTAAAGAGTGAAACTAGTCGTCATCGTCTTCCTTTTTTGACTTACCTTTTTCTGAATCTCCGGTCTCAGCGTTCGGGCCAACGTTTTGGGCGCCGGCGCGGATCTCGGTATGCCGAATCTGTCCGCCGAGGTTTGCTGTCCGTATCATCGAAGTTCCCGTAACTAGCGACGTTAGCAGTGTCACGACCACCAAAATTCCGGGCAGCCGGGCAGAGAGCGAACGAGTAACGAGCGTTAAGATCAACGCGGCAACTGCGAGCACCCCTGAAACTATTACAAGTATCAATGAAATTTGAGCTGCCGATTCATGTTCGCCTGTAATTGACTCAGAAAAGCCTGGCAGTTTCTCGACGATCTCCTCGGCAGGCTCGCCGGTAAGGTAAACGGGGATAGCAATGATCGCAGAAAGTGCCAAAAGGCCCAGCCCGACACGCGTCTCCGCCTTTGACCGAGCTACAGCGCCTCCAAAAAGTATTAAGATACCAAAACCTACCCCAATGACAGGAACATGATTGAGCATTAAGTGAATATGTGCGAAATCCATTTTCTATCTCCTTTTTAGCGAGAATTTTCGCAGTAGAGCGCGAAATCGCTCGCGGCAACATAAGCGAAAGCTACTAAAACATCAGTAACTATCACACAACGTCCTTTCCGATACGAAAAATTCGCAAGAGGCGTGCCGCAATGCAGGATGGTGCCCTATCAATAAATTCCGTCAAGGTGACGAGTGTCACATGCTGCGGAGCGGATCAGATGTATAAGGGCGCTGTGGAGTACTGAAACTATATAGGAGGTATATAGACAAAATGAACAAGTGGAAAATGACATTTATATTTCTGACAGGATTCATGCTGCATGAGGTCATGGCGCATATGTGGCTCGGCCTCGAAGGACTGCTGCCATTAACAAGCAAGATGTTTGGGATCACCATTACATCCGAGTTGAACATGGTGATATTGGCAATAGACGGAGCTCTTTTGCTTCTGTTCGGGTGGTTAGGTTTTCTCCATACTTGGGGACACTCGGCTCATATCGAGCGGCATGCGTAAAGAAAGCTGGCTGCGCTGCTGCAGGCCGTCGGTAAGGCTTTGACCGCGTTTCGCGGCACGTAGCCACGTCCCTTTAGGGCGCGGTAAAGATCGCAAAATTGATTTCCAGCCCGTTTCAACGGGCTTACAGTTCAGAGTTACGCCTTTAGGCGTGAAAACCTCACGGCTAAAGCCGTAACTCTGAACGAAGGACGTTAAAACGCCCTTAGATCAATACCACCGACTGACACCACGCCCTGGAGGACGTGGCGATATGCCCTTCGGGACAGAAGATATGCCGCCGTTTTCAACGGCTCGTAATTTGGGGGCGATCGAGTTCCCACGGTTTGCACCGTGGGCTACAAATATGGCGTCGGCGTCGCCGACTAAGTATCTATTACTCTAAACGAGCGATCCTGTTTTCCGGTGTATCGATAACTAGGTCAATGACTATCGGATTTGTTGGAAACGACTTCTGAACGTCGGAACGTAATGTTTTACATAATTCAATAAACTCGGGATCTCTTGCAGACTCGATACAGTAAATCGTAATGATAAAACGTCCGCCAGACTTTTCCGTGTAAACCGTCTTCTGTTTTGCCTCGTCAAAAAAACCTGCCGAGATAAGACCGGCTGCAATATTGTCAGCTTCGAGTTCCGTGAGATTGCTCGGGTCAAATACGACCTCATGTTTAAGCCTGCCGTAAGACCTTGTCTCTGAACCGGCGTACAACCCCGGACTGATGTAAAGAAAAGCGAGCAGCGGCCCAATGGTAATTACCATTGAGATAAGTGCCACAAGCATCGTGTTTCCCCAACCATACACCGCTTTGCCCTCAGCAATGTGGTCAGTCATTTCGGTCAAAAGATAGCCG
>CAZUEI010000340.1:0-2645 GCA_964618985.1 uncultured Chloracidobacterium sp. | reverse complement strand
ATTCTGTGGTCTTTCCACTGGCTGGTGATGGCGGCGGCGGTGATTGTGATGCCGCGCTCGCGTTCCTGCTCCATCCAGTCGGTGACGCTGGTTCCTTCATGAACCTCACCCATCCTGTGAATCAGACCAGAATAAAAGAGAATTCTCTCCGTTGTCGTGGTTTTGCCAGCATCAATGTGAGCGGCAATGCCCATATTACGAAGGTTCTCTAACGAAGCTGCCACGGGTTTCCTTTCCTTTACGCCAACCATGATTGGGTTTCCTTTAGTGTAGTGATTTTTCGACCCTTTGAACCATTCGTGCATCCTTGAGGCGGTCGAAATTTACCTCTTGGCAAAAAGTAACATGTGATTGGTTAAGAACCGAGCGAACCAAAACGTTTGTTCAGATTCTTCTTTACAATTTACAAGCGCGAAAACCGTTAATTGCCAAGGTTTTTTGGGTTTCACGCTCACAACACGTCGCGTTAATGGGGCTGGAAACGCGGCAACGTTCAGGTTTTTGGGCATCAGCGATTTCGAGGCGATTTCGACTGACATCTGTTTATGAGGTTTTTGAAAGGCGGTCAATCCGCTTAACAAACTATCTCAAATAATAAGGACCAATTGCCCGGATTATTTGGGACGGGCTAAAGTAGAGCGGCTGATTTTACGCTCGAATTGAGGCGCCGTGCGGGTTAATCTTTTCTGATCGCGCGCGACTTTTAAAACAAATCGACAAGCCGATCGCCTGAAAGGATCATCGGCGTGGGCATTAAAGGCATGAGCATTTTCTGAGCATGCCACTACCCGGAGTACTGTATACGGTATCAAAGAGTTGAAGAGTCCCTGACAATGGCTCACAATGCTGATTGCAAAGTCAAACAAAACAAACCAGAGAGATCTCTTCATGAGCAAGAATAGCAAGCTAAGTCGGTTCCTCCCAGTAGAATTTTGTCATATTGAAGGCAAGCGGTTGGAAGTCGCGGCAGTGCCGGAGATGATGACCGGTCATGCCGGCGCAATTCTGGTCGCAAAAGTGGAGAAGAAAGTTGGTCTGGTCGAAGAATTATCCCGGCTGGTTAAGGACGACCGGCAGAAGTCTAAAATCACGCATACATCGTTCGACATACTGATGCAGCGGATCTGCCAGATTGGCACCGGCAACGCCGACGGGAATGACTGTGATTGGGGGCGGTTCGACGGTGCAATTAAAGCTGCGCTGGATAGAGATCCACAAAACGGGAGGAATGGCGCATCTCAGGAGACAACGAGTGTCTTCGAGTCAAAACAGGACGATGACGCAATCAAACGGCTTGAGAATATCTTCCTGGACAACTTCATCAAACACAGACAGCGGCGATACAAGTCACGTCGACCGAAGGTTATTTGGCTTGATATTGACGGAACACCCATCGAGACCCATGGAGCACAAGAAGGCTCAAACTATCGCGGCGGCAAAAAATACGGTTACCAGATGTATTTCCCGTTGCTCGTATACTGCGGTAAATGGCTGCTGTCAGTGACTTTGAGGGCGGGAACCGCATCTGAATCAAAAACTGTTGTTCCTGAACTGGAAAAGTGCGTTAAGAAACTCAGATCCAAATGGCCTTCGGTTTGCATTAAAGTGAGACTGGATGCAGGTTTCGGTTCGCCGGAACTGTACAACTGGTGCAGAAAGAATAATGTAGGCTACCTGGTCGCCTACAAAAACACATCCGTCATGCAGTTGTACACCAAAGCTGCTATTGAAGAAGCAGAGCAAAAATTCAAAGATAAATTCGGCGAGCCACAGTTCATGGGAAAAAACGGAAACGAACAGAAATGCGCCGAGCACGAGAGAATTCGAGCTATCAAAGACAAAAAGGAGAGAATGACTGCTGAACATGCCTTTAACTCAAGACGGGTTCGAGTTTTCACCGAGCTTAGTCATAAAGCCGAAAGCTGGAAACGCTGGGAACGAATCATCATACGCGTCGACTACACCGACAAAGGACCCGATGTCCGTCTGGTCATGGCCAGCTCTAAACAAGGAAGACCCGAGAAAATCTACTGCGACCAGTACTGTAGACGAGGTCTGATGGAAAAGTTCATAGGACGACTAAAATCAATCGGCAAGCGCTTGAGCGCGCAGACCTTCAACGCCAATCAGTTTCGTCTGATTCAATACGGCATCGCCGACCAACTTCTCGTTCACATGCAAGAGCTGATTACAAGCAGCTTCCAATCCTCCGAGCCGACAACACTCCAGCGTGACTTGCTAAAAATGCCAGCCGTATTTCGGATAACCAAAACGAAAATCGTGATCGAGATAAGCGAGCTTCATCCGCACTGCAAGGAGTTTTTAGCCGCCTGTCGTTTACTAAAGGCTGCTTAGGACAACAGGTTCGCGCGTAAAGCCCACAAAATCAAAATTGCCTAACTCGAGCAGTCATACGCGTCTCGAGCATTTGCCCTGCCGTCGCGTCGGTTCTTGTCCTCGCAAACACTCATGAACAGCCCGTTAATGTTGAAAAGCGATCTGTTCCAGGGTTCCAAGACCCACTTAAAACAAGATTTTGCCTTTATTATCGAGAATAAGACTATATTCACTAATAAATCGGGTTGTTGAGTGTAAGCATTCACTGTATGGCGTAGTTGCTGAGAGGCGATTCTTTGATCGCGAGG
>CAZUEI010000339.1:0-2653 GCA_964618985.1 uncultured Chloracidobacterium sp. | reverse complement strand
AAATCCTTGATCGCATCGACCAGATAAAACCGCTCGTATTCCAAATAATCGGCCGCCGCCGTCGGAAACATCAAAAGCGGATGACCTGCGTGCCCATAAGCCACCAGCGGCATATCCATTCCCAGATTGTGGCTGAACCACGATGTTGTATCACGTCTCATAAAATTCTCAGTTTTCAGTTTTGTTTTCATTATTTTCGAAGCAGCGTCACATCTCTAATCGACGGCGAGGCTGCATAGTCAATTTCGGCAGACGCATATCCAAACACGTCGCGAAAATTAATTTCTATTCGATGCTCCACCGTTTTCATATCTATGTCATGGCCCAAGAGCCGTTCCATTGAAGTTACAGGTTCGCCTTCACAGGCTATGATCAAATTGTAAAAGCTAAGGTCGGTGTTAACGTTCAGAGCAAAACCGTGTGTCGTCACCCATCGTTTAATATGCACGCCAATCGCCGCGACCTTGCCTTCGACAGTATGAACACCGGTCAGGCCTTCGACGCGAAAAGCGTCGATGCCAAAATCTGCCATTGTGCGGATCAGCACCTCTTCGAGATCGCGCACATACTTGTGAACATCTTCGCGGTCAGGCGAAAGATTTATCACCGGATAACCGACGATCTGCCCGATGCCATGATACGTTACGCGTCCGCCGCGATTTGTTTCAAATACCTCGACGCCCATTTTGCGCAGCATGTCCGCAGTGGCAAGAACGCCGTTATCTTTTGATCGTCGCCCAAGCGTAAAAGTATGCGGATGCTCGAGGAGCAGCAAATAACTGCACTCTCGGCTGGAAATAACGTCTGTTTCCAGCTCCTTTTGCAGTGCAAGCGCATCTTCGTAGCCAACCCGCCCGAGCCTGCGGACTTCTAAATACCGCTTATGCATTACGTCTATGATAGAATTTTAGCAGAGGTTTTTACAGGAAGAAAGCTGATGAAGCAACTTAAATTTATCATGCCGGCGCTGCTTTTATTGACTCTTTTCACGGTCGCCGCCGACGCTCAGACAAAAAAACCCAGAAAAAGCAGCACCAAAAAACCGGCAGCGACAAAGACAATTCCGCCGCTCGATGTTAGGACAGCGCGCGAAAAAGTTTCCATTCAACTGTCGAATGTTGAGAAATTTGTTGATGTTCTTGGGCCTATCGCTCAAGGGATAGAGAATATAGATACGTCGGCAAAAACAAGGCGGCTTACTAAAGCTGCACTCGATCAGAACGAGGCTAATAAGCAAAAAGTGATCACTGCCATTAGAAATTTGAAGGTGGGATTGACCGATCTCGAGACCGAGTTTCGCACAAAATCTGCTCTCCGAAAATATTTGCTTAAAATTCAGGGCATTACAGATCTCGCCGCCGAATCCGAAGATTTGGCAATTGCAGGAAAGTTTGTAGCTTCAAAGGAACCGCTGCGAAGCGTCGCCCAAAAACTCACCGATACGCTTACCGCAATTCCGCAATAACTTACTGTTTTTTGCTATCGGTGAGAACGATCTCAGCCGGTTTTGCTGTGGTTTCGCAAGCCTCTATTTTTCCACTTGTCGTCAATGTGGGTTTCGGCTCAAACGCGGGCATGCCCAGATTTTTACGGATAAACTGCTCGCCCTCGGCCTCGATCATCTCGCCGTTAATGACAAAAGTCTTTTTCGTAAGAGTATCGCCCTTTTTCTCCATCACGGACGGAGTCAGGAAAATATACCAAGGCGACCCCCAATTACGCTTGTCGCCCGTTGATTGGCGATAGGAATAATGGAGCGTATATTGCCTTTTGTCACGGTTATCCGATTCATAAACCGCCGGAAACGTAAGCTTTAATGTGTCAAAAACCGATCTCATCGAGACAACTGGATCGTATTCGCCGACTGCAATCATACTCAGCCCCTTGTCCTTGTATTTTTGATAAAGCCTCTCCAGAATCGGCGCGTCGTGTTTCCAATTGCCGCACCACGGAGCAAAATAAATGACCATAGTCAGCTTTTTGCCCTTTGCAAAATCTCGAAGATTGATCTCTTTATCCGTCCTTATGTCTTTATAAGTCCAATTCTTATAGTCGATCTCCTTTTCGACTATCGGCGATTGCTCGTTCTGCGCAAATATGAAAGCAAATGCGAAAAGTATGATGCCAACTGCGAAAAACGATCTCATATTAATAACCTCTCGTAAGTGAAGACTAACTTTTAAGATGCCAATTATCAAGAATAAAGTTGGCAGTGATCCTCTCATATCTTAAGCGCTTTTAAGCGTTCCACCTTGTTCCATTTGTTCCACTTTGGGTGGAACGGAACAAACATCGAACAAAAATGAAATTTCCTAATGTCTAAACCTTGGGAGTCTAGGACATTATTCAATATTTTGTGATATTCTGTGACTAAATATGAGCAGCAATTCAACTGTTTCAGATATCTTTCGCCGTGCACTTGAGATGCGTACGGCTAACCCAAATGCGTCATACAAAGATGTTGCAAACCAGATCGTCAGTGAGTTTGGCGGGAAGGGCTTTCCCTCAACCGACAAGCTGACCATTCCCGAATACGACAACATCGCCCCTGAAGAAGATTGGACAGCCGGGCTGCCGGTCGTTCTGCGCGGGATCCAGAACGAAGATTGGAACGACGTCGCTCACGGAATTATCATAAGTCTCGAACAGGTCG
>CAZUEI010000338.1:0-2654 GCA_964618985.1 uncultured Chloracidobacterium sp. | reverse complement strand
GTGTGATGCGTGGTTGTCTCAGAAACAAACCACGGGTCACACGGAACTTTTATACAGCCAAATATCATCATGAGAACATTCGCAATTATTTTTTCACTTCTTATTTTCGCCTTTACAATTTCGGGCCAAAGCACCGTCACACTGAAAGGACAGGTTGTTTGTTCGATTTGCTGGTTTGAGGAAACAGATCGTAAAGCTGCGCCGTATGGCACTCGGGCTGACATCACATGCGCCGAAGAGTGTGCCGAAAAAGGCTTGCCGCAGGCACTTGCCGTCGAGGACGAAAAAGGATTTACGCTCTACACGCTCGAACGCGGTGCTTATAGATCCAAGGCGAAGGACTTCCTCGAATTTGTGCCGAAAACCGTCGAGATCACGGGCGTTGTCAGAGCCGCAAAGGATAAGAATTTTCTCAAGGTTGATGCAATCAAGGTTTTAACAGACTCAACTGTCAAACCGATTCCGCAATCCGACGACGCAACTCTCGCCTTGAAAGACCTGCTCGGAGCCGACGCAAATCTCACTCAATACAAAGGCCGCTTCGTTGTCCTCAACTTTTGGGCGACCTGGTGCGAACCGTGCAGAAAGGAGATGCCCGATCTTGCGGCGATACAGAATGATTATGCGGCGACCGGCGTTCAGGTGATCGGAGCGAGCGGCGACGTCGTAGCCGATTCGGCTAAAGTGCTGAAATTCACGCGCGACGTCAAAGTCAACTTTCCGGTCTGGCTCGGCGCGACAACTGCGGACATGGAACGCTTTGGCGTAGGACAAGTTCTGCCTGCGACCGTCATCATCAGCCGCGAAGGCAAGATCGTCTGGCGCGAGGTCGGCATTATCAAACCGAAAACGCTTCGCAAAGAACTCGACAGGCTTATCGCCGAAAGCATGCCAAAGCAGGTGGCGAAGAAAGACAAAAAGGAAAACTCCTCGCTCGTGCCTGCCTGAGTGGTCTGACCGGGCGAAGGCCAGGCTGTCCGTGGGACGGCCGTTAACCCAAAGAAATTCACGTTTGGGATGCGATTGCTGACAGGGCAAATTGATCGTGCAGCCGTGCGCTCGACGCTGATCTATCGCTGGAAGCCGCGAATTCACGTCGGTGTTGAATACAATCCAAAGGTCGGCGAAGTTCATCCGCTTCTGACACTGATACCCGTGACCGAAACTAAAAATCGTCCGGCTATAATTTTCGGCTACAGCTCCGACCGCATCGGCACACCGGAGGGCGACTCGTTTTATCTGACGGCGAGCAAAGACCTCGAATACTGGACCGGTCTGCCGATCGCTCCTTATTTTGGAGTGGTTTATGGAACATACGAAGATCGCTTTCGCGCCATCGGCGGGTTGAGCTTGAGATTGAGAAAAGATCTCACGTCGCTGGTCCAGTTTGACGGCGTAAAGGTTCACCCGACGATGACATACGCATTCAACGACACGCACAGCGTGACGTTTCTAATGATCCGCGGAAAAAGCCCAGGCATGACATATACATTTTCTTTTTAATATGAAGCTCATAACACTATTTTCACTTGTCTTTCTAATATTTTTCGGCACCACGTTCGCCCAACACGAAGGGCATTCCCCAAGCCCGACGCCGACGCCAAAAGGTCACGAGCACCACATGCCGACGGCTTCGCCCACGCCGAGCGATATGTCCGGCATTTATCATACGCTGCATAGGATGTCGTCCTTGATGAATATAGGCGACCCGATGGAACGCGAAAGCTCAGGCACGGCCTGGGCTCCCGACTCGTCGCTGATGTATGCATGGATGAAGCACACCAAGAGCGGCGGAATGTGGATGTTTATGGGGACGGCATTTCTTCGCTATACGCAGATGGGCTCGTCACGTGATGTTTCTGTTGCCGGGAAAGGCAGCAAGGCAAAGGCCGATTTCCCGACGATGTTCATGGCGATGTATTCGCATCGGATCGGCGGAAACTCTCAGTTTGGTTTTCGGGCAATGGCGAGCCTTGATCCGGCATTTGAGCAGGGATTTGGTTACCCTTTGCTTTATCAAAGCGGTGAGCAGTTTCGCGGATTACCCATGCACGACCGGCAGCATCCGCACGACGTGATCTCGGAGTTGGCTGTTACCTTTTCACATAGGTTCGACGAAAAGAAATCGTTCTTTCTCTACGCCGGCATTCCCGGCGAGCCTGCTCTTGGGCCGCCGATGTATCTTCATCGCGCGTCAGGTATGAACAATCCGGACGCGCCTATCGGCCACCATTGGCAGGACGCGACGCACATCACGTATGGCGTAGTAACGGGAGGTCTCTCTTTCGGAAAAGCCAAGATCGAGGCGTCCGCTTTCAACGGCACTGAGCCGAACGAGAATCGCTGGAACTTTGACAGGCCGCGCCTCAATTCTTTCAGCGGAAGATTCTCGGTTAATCCGACAAAGAATCTGGCATTTCAAATTTCGCACGGCTACTTAAAAAACCCTGAACCGCTCGAACCCGAGATACGCATTCTTCGCAAGACAACCGCATCGGCGATCTACAACAAAAAGTTTGACGATGAAACCGACTGGGCAAGCACGTTTGTTTGGGGACAGAACTACGCGAACGGGGAACGCTCGAATTCCTTCCTTGTCGAGAGCAACTATGACTTCTTCAAGAACGCGATCTTCGGCAGATTTGAGACGGTCA
>CAZUEI010000337.1:0-2676 GCA_964618985.1 uncultured Chloracidobacterium sp. | reverse complement strand
ACCGTAACAGTACGCAAGGTTAGCTTCGGCGTTGGCGTTGAGCGAATCTTTCCGCTTCACGCGACAGTGATCGATCACATCGACGTTGTTCGACGCGGCAAGGTCCGACGTGCAAAGCTTTATTATCTGCGCGATCTACGTGGCAAGGCAGCCCGCATCAAGGAACGCGATACGCGCGCCAAAAAGCAGCAGGCGAGCTAATTAGAGGACAAAAAATGGGAAGCGCGGGAACGGTCGATTCATTTGAAAACGATGGATCGACCACCTGCGTTTCATTGTTTGACGACCTGAATGTCACGTCTATCGGCATGGACTTTGAGCAGATAGCGCGTGACCAGGGATTTCGTTTTATCGCCGGTGTTGATGAGGTCGGCCGCGGATGTATTGCCGGACCGGTTGTTGCCGGAGCGTGCATCCTCGACCCTGAAAAGCTTCTCCCCAAAGGCCTGGACGATTCAAAAAAATTAACTGCCGAGATGCGCGATGAGATAGCAGCGCAACTTAAAACCGCATGTGTGGCATATGCGATAGGCCAGGTTGGAGCCGACGAGATCGACCGCATAAATATCCTTGAAGCAACAAAAAAGGCGATGCTCGATGCGATAAGGCTGCTCGATCCTCAGGCCGATTTTCTACTAATCGATGCGCTTCAATTAAAACATTGTCCGCTGCCGCAACGGGCAATAATCAAAGGCGATACTCTTTCTGCATCCATCGCCGCTGCGTCGATCCTTGCCAAAACTTATCGCGACGATCTGATGAAAGCTTATGACATCGACTTTCCACAATACGGATTTGCAAGCCACAAAGGCTACGGTGCGACTGTACATTGGAATGCGCTGAGGGAATACGGCCCGTGTTCGCTGCATCGGCTCACATTCAATGGTGTGTGTAATGAGGAAAAAAACTTTCCTTTGTTTTGACACCGGCTCCCGTCCAAGTATAAATTTTTGTAGGTCAATATTTCACAAAAATCACGGAGACATACTATGCGACATTTTGCTTTAATTGCGTTTTTATTTTTGTTCGCGGGCTTAAGTTTCGGGCAGGCGACACGTACCTGGGTTTCAGGCGTCGGTGATGACGTTAATCCGTGCAGCCGGACCGCACCGTGCAAAACCTTCGCCGGTGCGATCTCAAAGACTGCTACAAATGGTGAAATTAATTGCCTCGATCCGGCGGGATATGGCGCCGTCACCATCACTAAGTCAATAACCATCGACTGTCGTGATACACAGGGCTCGGTGCTGTCCGCAGGAACGAACGGCGTAATAATAAATATTACCGGCGAGACGGATGCAAAAAAAGCGGTTAAGCTTCGCGGGATATCTATCAATGGGGTGGGCACCGGGGTCAACGGTGTCCGGATCCTCGCGGCGAAAAACGTAAATATAGAGCAAGTGGTTATGGACGGCTTTACTCAACACGGTGTGTCGATCGAAAATGCGGCCGGGCTTGTTAAAGTCTCGATTGATAAGTGCTCGATAACAAGCAGTACGGGAAACGGTATCAACGGGTTCTCGGCCGGAACGGCCGAAATTATGGTGTCCAACTCGCTTTTGAGCGGAAACAACATTGCTATCAACGCAACATCAAACGGTACGACATTCCGGCTATCAGGCAATACGATCACTTTTAATACGACCGGCCTGTCGGCATCGACGGGGAAGATCTTGTCGTTCAAAAATAACTCTATTGATGGCAATGGCACGAACGGGACTCCAACTTCGACGGTCAGTCAGCAATAAGCCCTAGTGTCGCTATCGATGTTCAACGTTGGCAATTTGGGAATTGAAGGTTGTTTTGCTAAACTTTCGTTTTTCGTCGAACGGCGAATTCTTCAAACTTGGGAGGACAAAACAATGAAGAAGACAGAAAAACAAGAAAGCCAATATTCCTTTCGAGCATAGCAGCAAGAGACGTAGGGGCTTCCCGTCTGAAACAAAAGTTAGGAGAGGCTTGAGAATCGTGCATGGCGACAAAGAACTTGTCGAAAAACTAGGACGTAACGATCTCTGTCCATGCGGCTCAAACCATAGATTTCAAGAACTGTTGCATGCGCAATGGTAGGTTCGACGGGGCACTTCGTCATTACTACTTTTAGAGAATAAAACCAAAAAAGCATACTCAATTTTGAGTATGCTTTACCTTTTTAAAATCCGATCCACTCAGTCGGCTGTTTGTGATGTGAGATCGAGATCTTGGTTTCGGCTTTGAATAATGGAGCCCGCATTTGCAGTGCGGTTTCAGCGGTAATTCTTGCCAGATGAGGTTCGTTAGCCCGTTGCGAGAGGTGTGCGAGGACGATATGGCGTGCCCCTCCGTCAAAATCGCTAATCAGCCAATCTGATAGGTCCTCGTTGGAGAGATGGCCGGTGCGAGACATTATTCTTTGTTTTAGATCCCACGAATAAACCGAACACGCTCGAAGCATATCGCGGCTGTGGTTCGATTCGATAACGATGGCGTCGCAAGACTTTAGTTTTTCCTTGACAGGCTCGCTGATGTGACCGAAATCCATCAAAGTAGCGATCCTTACACCCTCTTTCCTCGCTACAAAACCAAAGTTGTCCGCTGCATCGTGCGGCACGCTGAAAGGTTCAAAATCTATGTCGCCGATACGAAAATCGCGACTCGATTCGATCTCGACGGTTCTCTCCTTTAACACAGAGCGTC
>CAZUEI010000336.1:0-2683 GCA_964618985.1 uncultured Chloracidobacterium sp. | reverse complement strand
CTCTGCTGCACGACATAGGCCACGGCCCTTTTTCGCATGTCATCGAGTCGATCCTCGATTTCCATCATGAGCAATTTACGATCGAAGCCGTTTTGAGCAGTGAGACAGGTGTCGGGCGGCTGCTTAAAAATTTTTCTTTTGAGCTTCCTCAGAATATCGCCGATATCATTCGAGGAGATTTCCGGCCAAGGGCGTTGGGACAACTTGTTTCCTCGCAGCTCGATGTTGACCGGATGGATTACCTGCTTCGCGACAGCTTGATGACCGGAGCAAAATACGGCATTTTTGATCTTGAGTGGATTATCAAATCGATCGAGATAAATGAGGCGGCCGATCATTTGTATGTGTCCGCACCAGGCGTCTATGCGGTCGAAGATTATCTTCAGGCAAGATACTATATGTATCGTCAGGTCTATTTTCACCGTACACTGCGTTCGGCCGAGGCCGTCTTGCGTGTGCTGCTACGTCGGGCCATACATTTATTCAAGATCGGCGGAGATGTTTGGAAGTCGGAAGGCTCACCGATGGAAAAAATTTTGGCAAGTGAAAAACTCACGCTGAAAGAGCATCTTGAAATGGACGACAATGATATTCTTTTCAGCATAAAGCGATGGCAGCACTCATCGGATGAAATACTTTCCGATCTGGCAAGAAGATTCCTGGATCGCCGTCTGTTCAAAGCCTTTGACCTTGATATGCCGGAATCAGACCGGTCGGCTTTCATTGCCGATTCGCGCAAGGCGGTCGCCGACGCCGGATTTGATCCAGACTATTATTTTGTTGAGGACGAGGCAGGGAACATACCTTACTCGTTTTACTCAAAAAACGCCGCCGATCCGAAGAACCAAATTTTTGTTGAGGAAGGCTTTTCGCGGCCTGTGATCCGTGAAATATCCTCGGTAAGTTCTGCCGTGCGCGGCTTGCAGGAAGGCTACCGCGTCCACCGCATTTGTTTCCCGGCCGAGTTGAAGGATAATGTTGCCAATCTCTATCACAAAAACTGAAAGGATTCTAACGCAAAGTAGCAAAGTAGCAAAGACTCAAAGATTTTATAAAGATGTCTTGAACTGCCATTCCGTTTTTCTTAATTTTGCGTTTTTGCGTTTTTGCGTCTTTGCGTTAATTTTCTTTGTTCCGGTTTCGGCACAGAGTATTGCGATCCTGAGCCCGGACAAAGCGGAGGCCAGTAAATCCTTGGCCGAAAAGATCGCATTCTCGCTCGACAAAAAACTCCGCGTTCTGGATAAAGCAATGAGCGAGGCCGCGTACTCTTCTGGTAAAGCAGAAAATCCATTTAATCTGACTACCGAGGCGTCAAAATCACTAGGTGCAGCCATAGGTTGCGACTATTTAATATTAGTCAGATCGGCAACCCTGCGTCGAAGTTCATCCCAGCGGCCGGAGTATTATGAATCATACGCTCCGGTCTATGCCGTCAGTTCCCGCACGGGCAGGCTCGTCTTTTGGCGGCTGTTGCGCTTCGAGGCTTTAAAAGCCGAGGACTCACAGAAAGATTTGAATAATGCTGCTGATGTTTTGGCACTCGATATAGAAAATAAACTCAAGTTAACATCGAAAAGAGAGTTGGCTGAGTCGGCATTGCCGGATATGGAAGAGCCGCCCGATGAAGCTTCGCCTGCGGCAAAAAACTTCCGTGCTCCCATTCCTTACCGGCGCATTAAACCGGAATATACACCTGACGCTTTTCTTTACGACATCAAGGCAACGGTTGATATCGTTGTTGATCTCGACAGAACGGGCGCGATCCTCAGAACCGAGACCGTCCGGTGGGCGGGCTATGGATTGGACGAGGCAGTAGAAAAAGCCGTTCGCTCGATGAACTGGTGGCCGGCGATGCGTAACGGCAAGCCATTGCCGATGAGATTTTTGCTGCGATACAATTTTAAAAAGATCGAGAAAGATCAGTAACGATGAGAACAATAAGAGCCGCTTTTAGATTTGCTTTATTCGTTGCATCGACACTTGGATTGTATGCGATCTGGTTTGTTGCCCGTGTTTTTGTCTCAAACAAATTGTGGTGGCGGCAGGTGATCTTCGGCGCATGGACAAACAGTTTTGTCCGCATCTCTAACATGAGGGTCGAGGTCACAGGAAAGCCTCCATCTCCGCCATTCTTCCTTGTCACAAATCATTTGAGTTATACCGACATTGCCGCGATCCGTGCTGTCGTTAAGGGCATATTTGTCGCAAAGAAGGAAGTCGAAGGTTGGTTTCTCGGCGGCCGTATCTGCCGCGACATGGGCACGATCTTTATCGACCGCAGTAACCGCCGCGATATTCCGCGAGCGGGCAAGCAAATAATCGAAAGGCTTGATCGGGGCGAAGGTGTCGTCGTTTTTCCCGAAGGCACCAGCACAAAAGGCGAAGAAGTGCTGACGTTCAACTCGTCATTTCTCGAATTTGCTGCTCGCGGGGATGTTCCGGTCTCTTATGCGTCTATTACATACCGCACGCCGTCCGGCGAACCACCTGCAAGTATGTCAGCTTGCTGGTGGGATGATATAAGTTTTTTTGCGCACCTCTGGCGGCTGTTGAAGGTTCGCGAATACACCGCTATCATCATTTTTGGCGACGAGCCGATAGTAAACACTGACCGCAAGGCACTCGCAAGTGAACTCCGACAGCGTGTGACAGAAAGTTTTGTTCCCGTCATATAAACAAA
>CAZUEI010000335.1:0-2694 GCA_964618985.1 uncultured Chloracidobacterium sp. | reverse complement strand
ATGTCGTACCAGGCGTAGGTCATTTCATCTTGACGACCATACCTTTAGGCCCGACTGCCCAAGTTGCTCGTTTTCCTTTGGACTGGACGGCATTCAGATCTTCTTTTCCAAACACTTTCCAAGTTTTCCCACCGTCGCGAGTTATATCGGTTCCGTTTGTACCCACAGCAACGATCGTGTCTCGGTCAAGGTAGGCAACTCCGGAACGATATCCCGAAAGTCCCTTACCAAGTTGCCATGTCGCGCCTCCGTTTATCGTAAATGCCAGATTGTCTTTCGCTTCGTTTGGATTTTCGTAGTCGCCACCAACCACAATGCCGCTGAACAGATCCCACATGGCTATCGAAAAGATACCTTTGCCGGGGCTTCCTTTTACTATTGGCGTTTCGGTGACTAACCAAAAATACGCTCCCTCGCGGTTTGCACGACGAGCAAAAGTGCGAGTTCGGGAGCCACCAGATACGACCTTAATCCAACCGGACGGCCCCAGCCAAAGGCAGGTTCCGCTTGCAGCAAAAGCAGCCTCGCCGACTTCTGCTTCGGGCATGCCCGAGGTGTCAACAGGGATCCAAGTTTCTCCGCCGTCCTCTGTATCGACGAAGAAGAATTTCTGGTCAACCGGATCGCTCATAGCAATGCAATTGTTTTTATCCCAACAAGCGACCGCATCGAAGAACGCCTTTTCATTTTTGTTGCGAAACTGCTCTATCCAAGTTGTCCCGCCATCAGTGGTTTTGTAGATGCGTGAACTTTCACCGTTGCCGATGCTGAGGATGTAAGCGATATTTGCATCAAAGGCCTCGATATCACGGAAGTCGAGTTTCTCGGCGCCCGGTACCTTGATAACATTCCACGTCTTGCCGCCGTCGATTGTACTGATAACGGTTCCATCGGTTCCGCTCGCCCAAACGATCTTTTCATTCACGACTGACAGGCCGCGAAAAGAAGCTGTTGTGTTGACCGACTGTTTTATCCATTGTGCGGAAACAAATTGAGAAGCAAACAGCAAAGTGAAGAGGCTGAGTAAAAGTTTTATAGGCATAAAGAAATTTAACCACAGATGAATACAGATAGACACAGATAAGAAATCAAAAATCTGTATTTATCTGTGTCTATCTGTGGTTAATATTCCTAATAAACCATCCGGGCCTTGATCGTGCCCTTCACACCTTTTACGATCTCGAACGCCTCTTTGGATATTTTAGAATCGACGTCGAGAATGACATAGCCGATCTCGGGATTGGTGTTTAGGAACTGGCCGGTGATGTTGAGGCCGCGTTTTGAGAGGCGTGAGTTGATCTGGCCGAGCACGCCCGGGATGTTGCGGTGAATGTGCAGTATGCGATGCGTCCCGCTCTGTGGCGGCAAGGACACGGGCGGAACGGTGTGCGATCCTTCCGAAGTGCCGAGTTCGAGATATTTTACGAGCTTTGAAGTAACGTCAAACCCGATATTCGCCTGTGCTTCTTCGGTCGAACCTCCGATATGCGGCGTGAGAATTACGTTCGGCGTGTTTTGCAGAAGACAGGCGAATTTGTCTCCACTCTTTTCAGGTTCATCGGGAAAAACATCGATCGCGGCTCCGGCAAGATGGCCTTTGTTGAGCGCGTTTTTGAGCGCTTTCAGATCGACGACAT
Organism: uncultured Chloracidobacterium sp.; assembly: GCA_964618985.1. Taxonomy (GTDB): domain Bacteria; phylum Acidobacteriota; class Blastocatellia; order Pyrinomonadales; family Pyrinomonadaceae; genus OLB17. Next base: position 1,057 of record CAZUEI010000335.1, on the reverse strand, counting down.
CGCCGCGGCTGTAATTGAGCAAAAGGGCGCCTTTTTTCACCGCCTTGAGCGCGTCGGCGTTGATCATGTTCCGCGTCGATGCGTCCGACGGGACATGAAGCGTGACGATGTCCGAGTGTTTCAGCAATCCCATCAGATCGCGGTTCTGTTTTGCATTGCCGAGCGGCAATTTCGTCGCGATGTCGTAATAAATGACCTGCATCCCCAACGACTCAGCCATCGCCGACACCTGCGAGCCGATATTGCCGTAACCGACGATCCCAAGCGTCTTACCGCGAAGCTCAAAGCTGCCCTTCGCCTCTTTCAGCCACACACCCGTGTGCGCCGCTGCGTTCTTATCCGGGATCTTGCGTATCAGCATCACACACAACCCAATGATCAACTCCGCCACTGACCGAGTATTTGCGTGCGGTGCGTTAAAGACCGCGACACCTTTTTCGGTAGCAGCTTTGAGATTGACCTGATTGACGCCGATACAAAAACAGCCAATGGCGAGCAGTTTGTCCGCCGCATCAATAACCTTTTTTGTGATGTGTGTTTTCGATCTTATCCCGACCAAATGAACGCCCTTAACAGCCTTTATCAATTCAGCTTCGCTCAAAGCTCCATTGATCCTTTTAACATCGGCATAACCACTCGCGCGCAGTTCCTCTACCGCCGCGTCGGAAATATTCTCGAGCAGAAGGATATTGATCTTGTTGCGAGGGTAGGAAGTATTAGCCATTAGTCGTATTACGAAGGCTATTGCGGTCAACGATCGTCAGTTTTTCCATTTTTGTCGAGCCCAGAGACGCAAGTACTGACTCAATCAGGTCGCTGGCGTTCATCGTTTGCCCGACGAGAGGCCGAATGTGTTCAGCGTAGTATCCCGTTCCTTCAGAAATAATCTCGAAACGCCCTTTCAGCGACCCGTTTTCATATTTGTTTTGAGGTTGCTTCACTTGAAGACGCAAACCAATATTTTTGTCGGTCATACCCTCGACAATATCAAGAGTATCCGCGCCAGTTTCTTGTACCGAACCCGGTTCCGCTTTGCTCATACTACATATGTATCGTC
>CAZUEI010000334.1:0-2715 GCA_964618985.1 uncultured Chloracidobacterium sp. | reverse complement strand
GCCGCGACATTTTGGTTAGTGGGCTTGCTCTCGCTGTTGCCAGACGGAGCATTTTTGGTCTCATTAACAGGCTGAGTCACCGGCGGTTTCTCAACCGGTTTCGTGTTCGCGGCGACCGAGCTGCCGCTGGGTTCGTCAATGGTGGTTCCATTGACCGCGTCAGCTACGACCTTGCCCGAATTCGCAAGCTCCTCGCGCGTGTCGGCGACCTCATTGCTCCAGCGGCGTGCGTCATAGTCGTCGCGGGCGAGCATACTGCGCGAATTGCTTGCTTCTTCGAGCAAAGCCATCGCGTCCGGCGTCTTGACCTTGTCCTTGCCGATCTCTTTTGACTGCGTAATGACAAGCTCGAGCGTCTCGCGCATTTTTTCGAGATCGTTTGTCGCCTCGAGCGGCAAAGTACGGTCGGACACGTTCAAGCCGAGTGCGCGATAACGCTCGACGCGGCTGCGGGCGCCTTTGACGATCTGTCCGGCAACTGCCATATAGGCTGCGGACGCATTTGTCTTGCTCGTCTTTTGCTCGCTAAAAAACTGAGTGAGAAAGCTTTGTGCGCGAGTGTAATCACCCTGTTCGAGATAGCTGTTCATCAACAGGACGTTGACGACGCCTTTTAGTGCTGTGTCGTTCGACTCGCGGCGGATATTCTCAAGCTCGTAAATTGCTGCGCTGTAATTACGAACCGCAATGAAAGCTTTCGCCTTTGAGATCCGGTCGCGCATGACATCGCCCGATGTCGGAGGCTGGGGGATAGGGACCGTTGCCTGAGAAGTCTGCTGGGTTGAGGGCTGAGGCGGCGTCTGTGCCGCTGCGAACAGAATAAATGCGAATAAAACTAAAAAAAGCGAAGTGTATAACCTTCTGACATTTAACGGCATTAGTCCTCCTATTTGACTTAAATCTTCCGTAAAGGCCAAGCGAACTTAACTAAGAAGGCTCACTTTTATGACCTGACAAATTGAAAAATCACGCTGCTAAAAATCATCGCGTTCGAGCCTCTTTGTTGGCCCGCTAAATCAATTACCTAAACTCTTGATGATTTTATCGCGGTATGCGTTTGCATCTTTCTTTATAGCATTTTCATTCAGCGTGAGCAAACGGCGGTCGAGCATCACGATGCGGCCGTTGATGATGACCGTGCGGACATCGTTGGCCTTGGTCGAGTAAACGAGGGACGAATAGATGTTGAAAAATGGCGTCTGATTGAGGCCGTCAAGATCGACGATCACAATATCGGCACGCTTGCCGACTTCGAGCGAACCGGTGATCTTGTCGAGATGCAGCGCCCGCGCGCCGCGAATCGTTGCCATCTCAAATGCCTGCTCTGCGGGAAGAGTTTTTGGGTCGCCGGAATACTGTTTGTGGAGCTTTGCTGCCGTGTCCATTTCTTCCCACATATTTAGATCGTTGTTCGACGCCGCACCGTCGGTTCCAAGTCCAACGGCGACATCTTTAGCCAACATTGCCGGCACAGGCGCAACGCCGGACGCGAGTTTCATATTAGACTGCGGACAATGCGCCGAGCCGACGCCGCTATGTTTGTAAATGTCGATCTCGTTGTCCGTCAGCCAAACTGAGTGTGCCGCGATCGTACGGCTAGAGAGAAAACCGATGCTGTCGAGATACTCGACCGGCGTTTTGCCATGCTTTGCGAGAATGTCGTCGCGTTCTTTTTTTGTCTCGGCGACGTGGATGACGACAGGCGAATTTAGACGGTCTGATTGTTCGCGGACAAACCAAAGCTTCTCACCAGAAACAGTATAAGGCGCGTGCGGAGCCGCCGCCGCCACTATCAGCGGATCGTTCTTCCACTTTTTGATATAACGCTCGGTATAAGCCAAAGCCTCCTCCGGAGTCTTATTATCGGCAACCGGAAACATAATGATCGTCTCGCCAAGCACTCCGCGAACGCCAGCTTTTTTTGTCTCTTCGGCAATCGCGTCCTCAAAATAATACATATCGCAATACGTCGTCGTCCCGCCGCGTATCATCTCTGCCAGCCCAAGCCGCGTTCCGGCCCTGACAAACTGTTCATTAACATTTTTCGCCTCAGCCGGAAAAATGTATTTCGTCAGCCAGTCGTTCAGATCAAGATCGTCCGAGATGCCGCGAAACAACGTCATCGGAACGTGCGTGTGCGTGTTGATCAAGCCCGGAATAATGACCTTGCCATCCGCGCGTATTAAGCGCAGGGTACCGTGTTTTTTCATTACATCTTCGGCCTTCCCGACTTCGACAATGTTGCCTTTTTCAATGGCTACCGCACCATCTTCGATCACTCGCCGGGTGCCATCCATTGTGACAACTGTTCCGCCAATGATTAGAATGTCGAGAGCCTTTCCGGACCCCTTTTCCATCCGAATCGGTGGGATCTTTGGCGAACGCTTTTGGGCTAAACCTGAAAGTGAAAGGGAAAAAAGGAGAAGAAAAGTGAAGAAAAATTTGAGCTTATTCATAACTGAAGTTACAACGATTTCTTTTCCTAATGCAAACAGGCCGATGCCGTTGACATAACGGCAAAATCTTTTATACTCGCAAATATGCAAATGCCAAAATTCAGATTGCGGGGTTTTCGGCGTCTGTCCGATGCGGTAATAGATTCGCTGGGGACGCTCGAACGTCAAATGTTCACCGAGGTTCGCGAGCATGGCGAGATCAGTGTGAAACAGATCTACGAAAAAGAGAACGAAACTATCGCCTATACGACGATAATGA
>CAZUEI010000333.1:0-2716 GCA_964618985.1 uncultured Chloracidobacterium sp. | reverse complement strand
TCGAGGCAAGATAGCCGTTATCACCCGCGATCCACCCCTTGTCAAAAGAAGTAAAGAACACTGCCACCAGATCACCACCTACATTGTCCGATTGTTGCACCCAACCCGATTGAGCATTCAGACTCAGGACGCAGCTCAAAATAAAAAGGAAAGTAAAACTGATAATTCTCAATGAATTGCCTCCAAAAGAAAAAAGGTGATCTTTAACCATTAGAATAATCATTCCTCAGCCAAAAATCACCTTATGGGATGTAGATTTATCTAGTTGAGTTTTCCGCAATCGCTACTTAGTGATCCGGTAAACCTTGCCTTTCCAGATGATTACGACTTCTGCGCCCAGCGAGAGATACTGTGCAAGATCACGTTCCTTCTCGATCAATTTAAAATATTCTTCGCTGGCGAATTTTATCGAAATCTCCGACATCATCGAGCCATCCGTAAATTCGGCGTCGATCCAAACGCCGCTCTGATTAATGAAGTTCTTAGTTCCCACAAATCGATTATTGACAGTATTGTCTATCAAAAAACTATTCTCACTTCCTGAGACTCCATCAATTTGGAAGGTTTGAGTGTTTGATTGCATGGCATTCTGCCGGGCACTCAATTGAACGGCTCCCGCTCCCCGCTTTTCGGCTGCCTTTGCTCTTCCGGCAGCCATCATGTCCGCTGCCATTGGAGCATCTCGCTGTACATTTGCCATGGAGCCGTCGGTCGCCAGATACGAAGTGTAGGGCGTTACAAGGCCGTAACGAGTGCCGAGATCAACGACTTCGTCGCGTGTTTCTTTTGTCTCGCCGTTACTACGTAACTGTTCAAGCAGCCAGCCAACACGCCGGCTTGCCCACAAACGCGGCAGAAAATCGTTTGCCTCCGAACGCACCGGAAAATCGAGATTTGTGTAACTAAAAATACGCGATTCTTTGCCGGCCTTGCCCGTCAGTCTCAGTGTAATGTCCTTAAGATCGTTCGTATTCTTGTAACGCCCGATGATCGTCATCTGCATGTCTCTGAACAGATCGGTGATCTTACGCGGATAGGTATATTCGGTCAGCACGGGGCCGAAATCCATTTCGAGATCGGCGAGCACAGGCGAGCTGACACGCTGGAAAAAGTTTGAGACTTTGACTTCGAGGTCCTCTTTTGGCTGAACATATTCCGAAATGCCCGAATTCTCCGAGCCAAGTCGGTCAAGTAATGTCGTATTGACGTCATAGCCAAAACCGAAAGGAAAAATGCGGACATCGACAGTCTTTTGAGATCTCAGATTTGAAATTATTTTTTCGGTATTCGTCTCGCCGACCGTTGGCAACCCATCGGTCATAAAAACGAGCATCTTTGGCCGGTCGCTCTTTTCAAATTGCTTTAGCGAAGCAATAAGCGAATCATTGATATTGGTGCCGCCTGTCGGCTGAAGTTTACTGATAAATTCCTCCCCGCGTCTTTTGCCCTCGGCGTTGGCCGCGATTAGACTACGTTCCATCAAATGCTCTTCGCCGGCAAAATTTATGATGTTGAAACGGTCGCCGTCACGCAGCGTTTTGACGCCGAAAAGCAAAGCCTTTCGGGCTTTTTCCATCTTGCCTTCCTCGGCCATCGATCCGCTTGTGTCGAGCACAAAAACAATTTCTTTACTAACCAATTCTCTTTCTGAAACTTCGTCTTTTGGCGAGAGCATCAGCAGAAAATAGCCGTCCTTGCCCGGCTCGCGATAGGTGATAAGCGACATGCCGAAATCGTTGTTCGACAGGCCGTAAAATAGCTGGAAATCGGTGTCGTTGTTCCTTGTCTCGAACGACGCGCGCGCGGTTGTCTCGCCCTTCATCTTGACGTCGATCTGATGAGTCGGCGAATAGATATTCCTCAACGCCTCACGGCCAATGATCTCGACCGTGCCCGAGATCGTTCCGAATTTTTGCTGCTCTCTGACGATGCGCGGCCCGACTACATCCTCCATCAGCATAGGCTGCGGACGCGCCCAAAGATTGCGTCCCATGCCAAGCGGATAGCGGTATGCAACGGTTCCCGATTCGGCCTTTAGGATTTGTGTATATGTCAGTTCGAGTTTCTTATCGGAATTTGGTGGTATCGGAAAGATCGATGCTTGGAACAGGTCTTTTCCGGCGTATTCGAGCAAGCCGGGATCGCGTTGACGGCGGACAATCTCATCGTATATTCGGCGAGCCTCTTCGCGCGAACGGACCTCGCCGACAAGTTTTTTGCCGTTTTCCCAGATAGCGAATTCAACTATCGAAGCTGTTTCGGGTATCGGAAAAAAATAAGTGCCTTCGAGAGTGTATGGCGTATCGTTGCGAAACACCTGTTCGACATGCGTTGTCGCCACTTGGCCGTTGATCTTTGTATCAAGCAGGATGGATTTGACCGGCAACGCGTTCGGCAAAGGAATCGGCCGTGGGATCGGCCGCGGGCACGGCCTGACATCGCAGACTATCGGAATGATAACGCCCTGTGCTTGCGCATTAACTGAAAAGGCCAATGCAGAAAAAACGGTGCAAAAAATTGCAGAGATAGTTCTAAACGTCATAATTTTCTCCCTGAAGTTATTCGCGTAACTTACTTTTACGCCTGTTTGACGTTTAAAGGAACGTCACAAGTTGCTTAGGCTTGCAAATTTTCTCGTTTGGACAGCTTACATTTATGAAACGAAAGACGCGTCGCAATCAAAAAAAGAGGCCGCCTTTGCAGACGGCCTCGTTGC
>CAZUEI010000332.1:0-2739 GCA_964618985.1 uncultured Chloracidobacterium sp. | reverse complement strand
CCGTAAAAGCCATGGGCAAAAACGTCATCGCCAAATGCTACGGCGGCGACATCTCACGCAAACGAAAACTGCTCGAAAAGCAAAAAGAAGGCAAAAAGCGAATGAAAAAAGTTGGCCGAGTCGAGATCCCGCAGGAAGCTTTTTTGGCCGTGCTAAAGGTTAATGAAAGTTAACCGTCAACTCTTCGACCTTCGCTTCAACCACCGACCTAATCTTCTGAAGATTTTCGTCCGAATCAGCCTCAAACCGCAAAACTAAGATCGCTTGCGTATTCGATGCTCGGACGAGGCCCCAGCCGTGTTCGAATAAGATGCGTGCGCCGTCGATGGTGATGACCTCGTGATCGCGTGAGAAGTGCTCTGCGATCTTGGCAACAACGTCGAATTTTGTTTCATCAGGACAATCAACGCGCAGTTCAGGGGTTGAAAAGGTCTTTGGCAGATCGGCGAGCAAAGCGGACAACGGTTTGTCCGTTTTCGAGAGAATTTCGAGCAAACGGGCGCCGGCGTAGGTGGCGTCGTCAAAACCGTAAAACCTGTCGGCAAAGAAGATATGTCCGCTCATTTCGCCGGCGAGTGCAGCATTTGTTTCTTTCATCTTTGCTTTGATTAGCGAATGGCCGGCCTTCCACATCAGCGGTTTGCCGCTATGTTTTTCGATATCGTCAAATAGTGTTTGCGAACATTTGACCTCGGCAATGATCGTCGAACCGGGCCGATTTGCAAGGATGTCGCGAGAGAAAAGCACCATCAGTTCGTCGCCCCAAATGATGCGGCCCGTTTCATCAACAACGCCAATGCGGTCGCCGTCGCCGTCGAACGCGATGCCGATATCGGCGGCGTTTTCACGCACAGCCGCGATCAGGTCTTGCAGATTTTCAGTCACCGTCGGATCGGGATGGTGATTTGGAAATGTCGAGTCGGGGTCGGTGAAAAGCTCGATCATCTCGATACCGAGTTCGCGATAAACAGGAACAGCGGTTACGCCACCCATGCCGTTACCGGCGTCGATGACGGCCTTTATTTTTCGGTTGCCCAGACCGACACGCGACACGATGTCGCGGCAATAGTCATCGAGGACCTCGAGCGTTTCGACTGAACCGGGTAACTGTCCGCCCGCTGACGCAGGTGGTTCTGACAAAGCGATCTCTTTTATCTCCTGTATCTGTAAACCGAATAGCGTGTCTTTGCCGAGGCAGATTTTAAAACCATTGTGGTCGGGTGGGTTATGTGAGCCCGTGATCATCACGCCGCCATCCACGCCTTTCGTGAATGTCGTATGATACAAAACCGGCGTCGGGACCATGCCGATCAGAACAACGTCGCAGCCGGCTTCGTTAAATCCGCGTGTGAGCAACTTACAAAATCTCGGGCTGCTCGACCGGGCGTCATAACCTATCGCGATCCGTTTCGCACCATTCTTCCGAAAGAAAGTGCCTACGGCGCGCGCGATCACCGCGACCGTATCGTCCGTCAACTGCTCGCCCACAATACCGCGTATATCGTATTCCCTGAAAATATTTGTATCCATAGTTGGCGACCAGAATGATTGTCACATAATACAACGCGCCTACAAAAACGCTTACATTTTAGTTTGGTTTTCGTATATACTCGTAGAGCAAATTCACAAAAGGAGATCCTATTTTGTCGGTAAACGCCCTGCTTCGCACCTCACGTTGTCTTGTTATCTATATTGTATTGTTCCTATCTATGGGTGCAGCCGGTTTGACCGTCACTGTCTCAGGTGCCACAGCAGAGGATTTCTCATTTACCGATTACGGAGAATTTTTTTGTGGGAACCCCATCACTGCTGCACCTGATCCTGCAACGGTTCCGCCTGTGGTCAGGCCCGCTACTGCGCCGGGAATGGTTGCCACCGTTAACGTCAATATCGTTAAATTTTCGTTCGACCCTCAGAACCTTACCATTTACATTGGCGATACGGTTAGGTGGACCAATATCGACGGCGCCGGGCATACCACAACCAGCAACGGCGGGTTTTGGGACTCCGGCACCTTGTCGAATGGGCAAAGTTTCAGTCACACGTTCAACAGTGCCGGAACATTTCCATATCGCTGTTCCATTCACTCAGGGATAACAGGGACAATCACCGTCCTGGGATCAACACCGACCGCGACGCCGACCAGCGCTACAACACCGACGCTCGGCAATTATGCTGACACGTCAATAATGGTTGGTGCAAATTCGACCGTGATCCCTGATGCCGCTCCGACGCTGACAGCGAGGATAACTGTTTCCACCAACACAAGTTTCAAAGGCAAACTCGAAGCCGACCCGACGACTGGAGATGTGCGTGTAACTAACGCGCATCCGGCTGGCATATATGGCGTGAAGATCACGAGTTTTGACAGCGGCGGAGCGAGCACGACCAAAACCTTCAGCCTGACGGTGACTCAGGCAGCATGCAATCCGGTTACATTCTCATCGGCTGTGAACTATGGCGTAGCCACCAGTCCCCGCTCAACGGCGATCGGTGATTTCAACCGCGACGGCAAGCAGGACCTTGCTGTTGCCAATCAGGGATCAAACAACGTATCGGTTCTGTTGGGCGATGGCGCGGGCGGGTTTGGCGCTGCAGCAAATTTCACCGTCGGCTCTACTCCCTTTTCGGTAGCTGTGGGTGATTTCAATGGCGACGGCAAGCAGGATATTGTCGCTGCCAACGAGATTTCGAACAACGTTTCCGTTTTGCTCGGCAACGGCGCGGGCAGTTTCAGCG
>CAZUEI010000331.1:0-2749 GCA_964618985.1 uncultured Chloracidobacterium sp. | reverse complement strand
CTTGCCGGTCTCGCGACGCCAAATACGCTCGCCAGTTTTGCCGTCGATGGCGTAAAGGCTCTTTTCAGTTCCCGCGAGCACGATGCCGAAATCGGTCGTTTGATAGAACCTGATGCGCGAATCGAGATTTGATCTCCAAACAGGCTGCGCAGGAGCGATGGCCGCAAAAAGGCACAGAATGCACAAAAGTAAAAAATATGCTTTCATGCGCTTATTTTAACTTTAATTACGGTGCAAAGAAAGATGTTATTGGATGCGATATGCCTTGGCTTTCCACACAACAACGACCGTGCCGCCGAGAGTGTCGGCAATGTTACGCAAACCCGCGTCGAGTTTTTTGTATTCTGGTGTGCCGCGCCGGTAATTTGCAGTTGCCTGATTTCGGTATGCCGAGTCGTACCACGCTCCGTCGCGGTTGTTAAAAGTTTTGCCGCCGACAACGCGCGTGACGGGCATGTTGCTGTTCATTTGATTGGTCTGATTCTGCGCCGGGCCTGCTCCGCGAGCAGGGCCAACCTTAGACGCCGCACGCGGCATATCACGATAAGCGCGATCTTCGGCCCGCTTTTGTTTTGCAAGCGCAAGGTCTTTGCTTTCTTCCTTTGGCTGACGGTCGTCGCCCAATTTTTTCTCGTCAAGCTCGGCGCCGAGCGTAGAATCGGCCACGCCAGTTGTCGCGACAGGAGGCGGAGGGGCAGCGGCTTTTGCAGGTGGTTCGGCGTCGGTTACTTCCTGACCGTCAAGAATAAAACTGTTCTCGCGAGCAGCGCCGGATTTCGCTTGGTTGGAATCGACTCGGCCAAAGGTGTCAGATTCGCTGCTTGGCCCTTTGCCCGGCATCATCGCCGACGAGTTTGGGGCTGTATTTGTAGCCGGAGCGACGTTGGCCGGTGCGATTACATTTGCCGGAGCCGTGTTTGAAGCTTCGTTTTGGCGGTTGAAAAGTGGTTGGTCGTGATCAGGCTCCGTCACCTGTGACACAGTGGCGCTGTCCGAGGCATTTTGTTTTTGAATCACGAGGTAACCCAAAATGCCGCTGAACGCTAGAACCAATGCACCCATTGCGAGAGCAAGATTTGGAGTTTTGAAAAATGCCTCATACCAGGGAATCGAAGCGTCTGTCACCGGCTCGGCAACAGGCGCAGAAGCGGCTACTGCCGCTTCATTGTTCATCTGCATTAGGAACGAAAGCTGCTTACGGCACTGGTCGCAGTCCGCGAAGTGCCCGATATAGAGCAGCTTCGCCTTATCAGGCAAAGCGTTTTCGGCAAATGCCGCAATCGTGTCGGCGTCGAGATGCGGTTCCGATGTTGAGGTCACAGCTACGCCGTCCCGTGCTTTTCGCAGGATCGCGTCAATTTCTTTGTCGAATTCCAGTTCCATCTTTGTTTAGCCACAGAGATCACAGAGAAAATGAGAAAAGAAAATATCAAAATCTCAGTGAACTCTGTGTTCTCTGTGGCTACGGTTTTCGTAACCATTTACTGAACGCCTCACATCCAAAAATCTTGCATCAGCACAGCTAAAGTCAATGCAGCGAACATCGTTTCGAGATTTATGCCGAGGCTCGTGGCTGTCTCGGACAGGTAGCGTTTTACTTCGCTGTCAGTCCAACCATGCCGCTGGCGGAGGCTCTTTTCAACGCTTTTTCGTATCTCGGTTTGGACGCGCGTCAGCTTTCGGCTGGCCGTCGCCTCGTGATAGCCGAATGTGGCGGCGATATCCTTTAATTTCAGGTCGTCAAAATAGTATAGCTTGAGGATCAGCCGATCTTCAGCTTCAAGGCTAGCGACCGCGGCGCTCAAGGCCTCGGACACATCAGATGATGTTTGTTTTTCGGTTAAGAGGTCTTCCGGATTTTCGGTATGCGGCCCCAGATGATTGCCGTCTTCGCTTGCGAGATTTTCAAACTCGCGGTCTTCTTCGATCTGGACAATTTTTGAAGTTTTGCGAAACTGATCGACCGCAAGCTGCGAAACAACCGCCCGCAGCCAACCGGCAAGCGAACCGCGGCCCGAATAATACGCGAGCTTACTCTTTTTGTTGCCGTCGGCGTCCTGCCGCAGGCCGTAAAGTTCGGCCCAGATCGAGCTCGCCAGATCTTCGGCATCTTCGTTGTTCGACGATATTTTTCGCGCAGCCGATTTTACTGTCGAATCAAAGTTTGCAACCAGATATTCCCAAGCCTGCTCATCGCCTCTTTCGCAGGCTACGATCAAACACAAATCATCGGCACGTATCTCGTGAACAAAATTTTCGATCTCGATGTGAGCCGCGTTCGGGTTGTCGCGGAGCAGATATTTTTCAACCGTCGCTTCGACACGCGCCGCGATGTCCGAACCGCGCAAGCCACGAGCATTTTCAGCGCGTGAGATCAGATGCTCTATCGCTTCTTCAACCGTGTTTTTGTGTTTTTCGGCGATCGGGCTCATTCAAAAAGCTGCCAAGATTTTATCACTGTTTTGATGAAAGAAGTGCTATTTGAGATGTTTTCTAAGGAACGACACAATTTTGAATGCATCGTAATAGACCCAAGGCTTTTGGCCGAGCGTATAGTGGCCGCAGGGAATTACCGTTTTGCTGTGCCTGATCTTGTGCCTGCGCAGGGCGTTGATGGTGTCGCGAGAAAGGCCGACCGGAAAACTGAGATCGTAGAGTGTGTAGATGTAACGCTGCGGACGCGGCGGCAAACCCGCGAGTTTTTCTATATAAGCCATCGGCGAGATCGGCAGCCAGTATTCGCGAAGTT
>CAZUEI010000330.1:0-2750 GCA_964618985.1 uncultured Chloracidobacterium sp. | reverse complement strand
ATTCTCTTCGATCTGAGCGGCGGAAAAACTCTGATCGTCCACCTGCGAATGAGCGGCCGTTTTTCGCTATTGGCCGACGAAACTGAAGATCCGAAATTCACTCACGCTGCTTTTCGTTTCGATCAAAACAGGCTCGTCTTTGACGACCAACGTCATTTCGGGCTGATGAAAATCGTCCGCACCGGCGATCTTTACGAAGCCAAAGAGCTAAAGAAACTCGCACCGGAGCCTTTTTCTGATGAATTCTCTGTCGAATATTTGCAGCAGGCCTTGAAAACATCTAAACGTAATTTGAAAGAGTTTCTGATCGATCAGACAAAAGTCTGCGGCCTCGGCAATATCTATGCCTGCGAAGCGATGTTCGCTGCGGGAGTCGATCCGCGAAAATCAGCTAATAGACTTCCTAAACAGAGTGTCCTCCGGCTGCATGAAAGCATCCGTGCGGTTTTGCATTTCGCCATCTCTCATACTGCGAACCGCGAGATCGACCCCGAAAATCTCGAAGGCAATTATTTCAGCGGTGCGATTGACGCCGGATGGTTCGTTTACGACCGGGAAAATGAACCTTGTCATAATTGCACTTCACCTATCGTCAGGTTGAAACAAGGGAGCCGTTCGACATATTATTGCCACAAATGTCAGCGAAGCTGAGGATTAGGGGATTAGTAATGAATACACTCACTATTAAAGCTGTTATTGTTTTAGTTTGCTTTGGGTTGATTCACTTAACGCATGCTTTTAGTTTTGCTCAGAACGATGGGAAGAATACGCAGCTTAGCGACGAAGCGAGGAGGACTCGTGATGTTTCCCTTGCAGCACTCGACGAAATGAAAGCGATTCTTGAAGAATTCTACTACGATCCCAAATACCATAATATTGAGCTCAAGGCCCGTATCAACACTGCGAAAGAGCGAATAAAAACCCTTCAATACAATTGGCAAATGTATCGCGTGCTCGCGCAGGTTTTGCTGGACTTTGATGACTCACACACTTATCTGCTGATGCCGCCGCGTCCAGATCATTACGACTTCGGATTTGATATGCAAATGATCGGCGCGAATTGTTTTGTGACCAGAGTAAAGGCTGACGGGGCCGCTAAACAGGCTGGGATCGAAGCCGGTGACCAGATATTGATGATCAGAAATTTCGCTCCCTCTCGCGCAGATCTATGGAAAATGGTTTATGTGCTTTACTATCTCGATCCCATAAATAAGCTTGAATTAAAAGTAAAGAAACCCAGCGGAGAAACGAACACGGTCACTTTAAAGGCAACCACGATGACCGATAAGGAATTTCGGGAAAAAGTAAAACAGCAAAAGGAAAAACGAAAAAACGAGGCCTATAAATGTCAGGAACTGAATGAAACGGCAATCGCTTGCAAACTGCTAACATTTGCGGTTGAACCGGATGTTGTCGATAAAATGATGAAGGAAGTGTCAAAATATCCCAAGTTTATCTTAGATCTTCGGGGTAACGGTGGCGGCTTAGGTATTACGGCACGGCGGCTTCTGAGCTATTTCTTCGATCACGAAGTAAAAATTTCCGAGAACATAAAAAGAAAAAAGACAGAGACAGAGAAAACAAAATTCCTGGGTGAAAAAACCTACAAAGGTGAGGTTGCAGTTCTAATCGACAGCGAATCCGGTTCCGCATCTGAAATAACGGCACGAGTTCTACAGATCGAAAAACGCGCAAAAATATATGGCGATGTGTCAGCCGGGGCTGTGATGGGATCGTACCGGCTGTTTTTTGATAAGGTATTTGATAAATTTAAGCATCTCTATCTCGTCAGGCTTGGAATGAGTGTAACGGTCGAGGATGTGATCATGAGTGACGGTTCCAGAATCGAGAAGGTCGGCGTGATTCCTGACGAATTCTTAAAACCAACTGCTCTTGGACTAGCTCAAAAGACTGACGCAGTGCTTGCGTATGTAGCGAAAAAAATTGGGGTTAACATCAGCCAGGAGAAGGCGGGCAGCTTTGGATTCTTGGTGCCCGTAGAGGATTATCGAATTACTGCTGATATAGGAGAATGAACATGCTTGACATTTTTGACGGAAATTAACATTATGTAAATTAAGTTCGTGGTGAGTTAATGCGACTTGCGACCACGTTAAATAAACTGCTAAACAGCCAAAGACAAAACGAATTTTGAAAAGTCTCGCTGTTTGGCGAGGCTTTTTGTTTATGAAAAACTTTCGCGACCTATTAGATTCCGACAGCATTTACGTTTTTGACGGTGCGATGGGCACGCGTCTTTACGACAAGGGCATATATATCAACCGCAGTTACGACGAACTTAACCTCACAAATCCCGACCTCGTCCGTGAGGTACATGAAGAATACGTTGCCGCCGGTGCGGACATAATCGAAACCAATACATTTGGCGCGACGCGGCACAAATTGCAGTCCTACGGCCTCGAAAGCAAACTACGCGAGATCAATATCGCGGCCGTGAAACTTGCGCGCGAAGCAGCCGGAGACAAGGTCTATATTGCCGGAGCGATCGGCCCTTTGGGTTTGCGCGTCGAGCCGTTTGGCCCGACCTCTTTTGCCGAGGCAAGAGAGATGTATAAGGAGCAAGCCGAGGCACTGCTCGAAGGCGGCGTCGATCTTTTTATCCTCGAAACCTTTTCCGAACTGCCACTGATCGAGCAGGCGATCCGCGCAGTTCGTGAGCTGACCGATCTGCCGATCATCGCCCAAATGACGATCCAGATGGACGGCAAAACGCTCTACGGCGACACGCC
>CAZUEI010000329.1:0-2751 GCA_964618985.1 uncultured Chloracidobacterium sp. | reverse complement strand
ACCAGAAAAGAACTCACCGGCACCTGAGGTAGAACGCTGCTGCCTATGCCTGATGCCGGGAACCACGCCGGTGATGGATTGAACAGATCCGTCGTTTTCCAAACGTTAGTTGTCCCGAAGTTGGAAAGCGTGACGTATGCGATATTAGAATTGTTTGGGTCAACAACGGCGCGCGCAACGAAGGCATTTGGGACGGCGTTTCCAGGGTCGATGTCATTCAAGAACGTGGATCCGGAGGTCGTTGCGTATAGGCCGCCGTTCGACAGGCCGACGATGCGCACGTTGTCGTCTTGCGGCGCGATGCCGATCGCACTGATCGGAACACCGAACTGAATGGGTTCCTGACTTACCTTTATCATCGTCGTGCCGCTGTCGCTGGAACGATAAAGGACGTCCGAGCCATAATAAAGCGTGTTCGGAATTCCGGGCCCCTGTTCCAATGGAGCGTAGAAAAGCGTAGCTGTGGCCGGGCACGTAATACCATTCGGAACGCTGCCGCCGAAACCGCAGCCGAACAGCGTCCAGAGTCCGTCGGAAGCCGACGCAACATTAGTCACGCGGGCGAAACCCATCGCATTCGTCAAGTTGAAGTATGTGTGAAACATCAGGACGTTCGTGTTATCCGGCGCATTTTGGTCGATCGCAGCATAGCCGCCGTCGCCAAAGTCGGCGCGCGTCCACGTTGCTGACGGCTGGTAAAAGTTCGTGCCGTTATCCTGCGTTCCGCCGATAGTAAAGTTCGGGTCGGTCGGATGAACGGCGATGCTCATGAACTGCGTCGCCTTGAATGTCGTATTGTTCCGCGGTATCCACGTTGTCCCGCTGTTCGTCGATCTCCAGATACCGCCGTCGGTGCCGACGTAAATTGTCGCGGGGGCCGACGGTGCGACCGCGATCGCGTGGGTATCGGCGTGCAGCCCTAGCGCAGTTGTGGCGTTACCGGTAAATGTAAAGCCTCCGTCAACCGAACTGCCGAAGATCAACGACGGCGATCCGCCCAGATAAACATTGTTCACATTTGTCGGGTCAACGGCGACAGCCACATCGTAAAAACATTGAGGGGTGCAAAAACCGTTGATGATCTGCGTCGTCCATGTCATGCCGCCGTCGGGCGACCGAAAAAGGGAGCCTCCGAACTCGCCCGAAGCAGCGTAAACCACAGCGGAAGGGGGGCCGATGTTCAATATCGCCAACTCTGTCCTGTCAAGCGTGGGAAGGTTCCAAGTCTGCGTGAACGTCGGTATTGGGTCCAGTGCATTTGTCGAAAGGTAAATACCACGCTGAAACGGCGCGGCGAACCCGAAAGCATCATCCGTCGCGCAAATGATCCTGGTGGGGTCAAGCGGGTCCATGACCACGTCGCTGATACCGAGATAAACCGGATTGCCCGGAAAAATATCGATCTTTGTAAATGCCGGGTCCGCAAAGGTCGCATTTGTCGAGCGAAAGAGTCCTGTCGCGGGAGGCGCCGCCGCAAAGACGCCGCCTATTCCTCCAAAACCAAGGATCGTGGAAATATAGATCGTATTAGGATCGGTCGGATGAACTACGATTTTGCTGACAGCCGAGCCGGAGAGAATATCTATGTTGAAAATGTCCTCGTTGAACGGGCCCGAAAGTACAGGTGTCGCCGTGTTGGCGTTTGTGATCCTGTAAAGGCCGACGCCGAAGAACGAGTCGAGAGACATATTAGGTTCGCCTGTCCCGACATAAACGGTGCCGGGCTGCGACGGAGCGATAGCGATCGCTCCGACAGCAAGGCTCATTGCCGTGTCCATCAACTGCGTCCAGGTCACGCCGCCGTTGGTCGATTTATAAAGACCGCCCTGAGCCGTCCCCACATAAACAAGGTTTGCGTTCGTAGGGTCAACCGCGATGGCCGTCACGCGTCCCGAGACCGGCATCACGATAGCGTTGGTTTGCCCATTTGGTATCGGGTTCGGGCCGATCTCTGTCCACGCGGTTTGCGGAACGAGAGGATTTTCCCTGCGTTCCTGTTCCTCCATCTGCCTGATCGCGTTCTGTCGAATTTGCGGATCAGGGAGAGCGTCTTTTTTGGCCAGCCCACGCTTTTGTCCGATGGCCTCGGCGCGCCTTGTCATGAACTCCGCTTTGCTCAAGCCCGTTTGAAACGGCCCCACGTCCGGGTCGCCGTAAAACCTCTCAACTATCTCAGCGCCAACTTCCCGAATTGTGCCCCAACCGATCACAAGGCCAACCACCAAAACCAGCAATGCTCCCAGACCTAGTAGTTTTTTCATATCTCTCCCTCTGTATTTTTGTAAATACCCAATTCACGCTCTTCAGAAGAACCTGGATGGACAGCTATACAGCAAAGAAGATTGGTCTGAAACGTGAATTCGCCAACACTATATATCTGAAACCCTTTTTTTGCAAGAGCACGGGCGAGATGTAGGCAGCAATTAACGATTGCCCGGCGGGCGGTTTGACGTCATGGCCGGCGGGCGGGGTGATGGCGACATTGGAGGCCTGGTGTTTGCCGGCGTGCGGGCTGTTGGGCTTGGTGACGGGAAGAGCGGCGAGGGCGAAGGCGTAGGCGTTTGTTTTGGTGTGGGTGTGTTGGTCGGCGTTTTATACGCAGCATTGAAATCCATGTTGAAGTTGTAATTCGAAGCTAAATTTGCGGTCGGGCTTGTATTAAAATTGAAATTGAAATTTGAGTTAAAGCCGTTGGTGTTGAAGTTGGTATTCAGGTTTATCGGGTTTGTATTGACGTTCATGTTTGTCGGC
>CAZUEI010000328.1:0-2758 GCA_964618985.1 uncultured Chloracidobacterium sp. | reverse complement strand
CTGAGTTTCGAGGAATGGCAGTCCCGGAAGTTTTATTGAACGGCAATCATGCCGAAATAGAAAAATGGCGCAGAGAGAAGGCGCTGGAGAAAACAAAATTAAATCGAAGAGATTTATTAATAGGAGAAAATGGTGATATGTGAGCGGTGAGCCGCTGACCTCTGGCCGAATACAAAATGAATAGACTGGATTCTGTCGAAAAGGCACAAATAAAAGAAAACATACCTGCATTCCAACCGGGCGACACGCTTCGTGTGCATGTCCGCATTCAGGAAGGCAACAAGGAACGCCTTCAGGCGTTCGAAGGCATCTGCATCGCGATCAAGCATGGCGGCATACGCGAGACCGTTACGGTTCGCAAGGTCAGTTTTGGCGTTGGCGTCGAGCGTATCTTCCCGCTGCACGCGACAGTGATCGATCACATCGACGTTGTTCGACGCGGCAAGGTCCGCCGAGCAAAGCTTTATTACCTTCGCGATCTGCGTGGCAAAGCGGCCCGCATCAAGGAGCGCGACACTCGCGCTAAAAAGCAGCAGGCGAGCTAATCAGAGGTTAATAATGCGAAACGCGGGAACGGCCGATTCATTTGAAAAGAGTGAATCGTCCGCCCGCGTTTTGCTGTTTGATGATCTGACAGTTACGTCGATCGGCCTCGTTTTTGAGCAGCAGGCGAGTGATGCGGGCTTTCGCTTCATTGCCGGTGTCGATGAGGTCGGACGCGGTTGCTTGGCAGGTCCCGTTGTTGCTGGAGCTTGTATCCTTGATCTTGAAAAACCGCTTCCAAAAGGCTTAAACGACTCAAAAAAACTCACGGCCAATGCTCGCGAAGAGATCGCTGCCCAGCTTAAGGTAGACTGCATTGCCTACGCTATCGGTCGAATCGAGGCTGACGAGATCGATAGAATCAATATTCTCGAAGCAACAAAAAAGGCTATGTTGCTGGCAATTGCGTCGCTCTCACCGCAGGCCGATTTCCTGCTCATCGATGCACTTAATTTAAAACTATCTCCGCTCTCACAAAAGGCGATCATTAAGGGCGACTCGATCTCTGCATCCATTGCGGCTGCGTCTATTCTCGCCAAAACCTACCGCGACGATCTAATGAGAGCCTACGATATCGAATACCCGCAATACGGATTCGCAAGGCATAAAGGCTACGGTGCCGCGTCGCATTTTGAAGCGATCCGGGCACACGGAACCTGTGAGCTGCACCGGAAGTCGTTTAGAGGCGTCCTTCCCGCATGAAACGAACAAGCTTTGCAAATAAATAATTTTTAGAACCCGATCCACTCGGTCGGCTGTTTGTAGTGGGATAGCGTAACTCTGGTCTCGGCTTTGAATAGCGGTGAGCGCATTTGCAGAGCCGTTTCAGCTGTAATTCTTGCCAGATGAGGTTCGTTAGCCCGCTGCGAGAGGTGTGCGAGGACGATATGGCGAGCCCGGCCGTCAAAATCACTTACCAGCCAATCAGACAGGTCTTCGTTGGAGAGATGGCCTGTGCGGGACATTATTCTTTGCTTTAGGTCCCATGAATAGACTGAACATGCTCGAAGCATATCGCGGCTGTGATTCGATTCGATAACGATTGCGTCGCAGGAGCGGAGTTTTTCTTTTATAAGTTCATTGATATGGCCAAAGTCCATCAGCGTCGCTATCCTCACGCCGTCCTTTTTCGCAACAAAGCCAAAGTTGTCCACCGCGTCATGAGGAACACTGAAAGGCTCAAAATCGATGTCGCCGATGCGAAAATCGCGACTCGATTCGATCTCGACGGTTCTCTCCTTTAACACAGAGCGTCTCTTTGACGACTCGCTGTCCCCGTTTTGCCCGACTTTCTGCGTATCGTAGAAAGCGTCCTCAGTAGGCCGTGAAATATAAACAGGACAATTTACCGAACCCATCAAAACGCGCAAGCCACCAGCGTGATCGCTGTGTTCATGCGTAAGAAGTACACCGTCGAGTTTTTCGCACGACACTCCGACAACTGAGAGCCGTCGCAAGATCTCACGGGCGCTCATCCCGGCATCAACCAAAACATTGGTCTTTTCGGTCGAGATCAAAACGGCGTTTCCTGTTGAGCCACTGCCTAAAACCGTGAATTTCATTAGTTTTCCTGATACTTTGACCGCAGAGCTCTTGCCATAACGCGCGTAATGACCGCATTTGGCACGAATGTGACGAGGTGCGAGACAACAAGATTTCTCCACCCTGATACAATCCTCGTCCGCCCACTATTGACGCCTCGTAATGCTGTCTCAACTACGTCTTCTGCTGTTTGCTGGCCTTTGATCTGAACAGGAACATCCAATTTTGCAACAGACTGGAATTTGGTTTTTGTAGAACCTGGGCACAGCGCCATTACCTGAATGCCAAACGACCTGTTTTCCTCGGCGATCGCCTCCGAAAACAAATTTACAAAGCTTTTCGACGCCGCATATGTCGCCATGAACGGGATCGGCTGAAAGCCTGCAGCTGACGAAACATTGATGATCGTACCACTTTTTCGTTTTCGCATTCCTTGCAAATACCGATGCGTCAAAGCTACAAGCGAGCGAATGTTAAGATCGACCATTCGCTTTTCATTGCCGGGATCGAGTTTTGAAAAATCGCCGTACGAGCCGAAACCGGCGTTGTTTATCAGCCAATCGACCTCAAATCCGTGCCTCTCCGTTTCCTCGAATAGCCGCTGATCGGCATCGGCCACGGTCAGGTCGAGCGTGACGTAATGAGCAGTTATCCCATGCTCAAGCATTAGCTC
>CAZUEI010000327.1:0-2760 GCA_964618985.1 uncultured Chloracidobacterium sp. | reverse complement strand
CATATGGTGTTGAACCTGCATCATCGAAAGCCTGCGAATACGGCTCGCTCGTTGGCGACACGCGGCACGGCGGGAGCTGTAATTTCGAACGCGTCACTTTCATTCCGCATTGCAATGGAACGCATACCGAGTGTATCGGGCATATAACCAATGAACGCATATCGGTGCGCGATTGTTTGCAGGACGTTTTGATCTCAGCATTTTTGGTGTCGGCCGAACCCGAGGATCAAGGCGGAGATCTTGTTATCTCGATGAATTCGTTGAAAATGGTTCAGTCACTTGCTGCTGCAAATGGTACTGCTTTGATCGTTCGCACTTTGCCGAATGATGAGCGTAAATTGTCAAATATCTATGACGAAAACAACATCCCGCCATATTTTACGGCTGAGGCGATGCAGTTCATTGTTGAATGCGGCTTTAGACATCTGCTGGTAGATCTGCCTTCAATTGATCGTTTATTCGATGAAGGCAAACTTCTTAATCACCGCATCTTTTGGCGCGTAGAGCCGGGAAGTAATGAAATAAATTCTCAGACTCGCGTCAGCAGCACGATCACGGAACTTATCTATGTTCCTAACGAAGTTGCAGATGGCGAGTATCTCTTAAATCTGCAAATTGCGCCGTTTCGATCTGACGCTGCGCCAAGCCGGCCCGTACTGCTTGCAGGGACGCCTTGAGACCTTCGGCGGAACTAAGCCGCTTCTATATCTTCGAATATGAAGATCGCGTTCTGATTTAGGTCGAAGAACCCGAATTCATTTGTGCCCCAGGGCGTTGCCATTTTCATGGTGTCCACCCCGACGGTTCCGCGTTCGACAAACTCGTCAAATATCGGCCCGATATTCCTTACCTGGGCCCTTACGACCGAACCTCCAAGCAAAGGATCATCCTCGGTATCGGCGTGCCATTGTAAATGCAGGACCAGGCCCTCTCGATACATTACTGCGTACATCGGATCGGCGAAAAAGGTCCGAAATCCGCATTGCCTCTCGTACCATGCCGTATCGCGGTCAATATTTTGGGACGGGATGACCGGGATTAGTTTTACGAGTTCCGAGTTCATTTTATCGCTGCCTCGAGCGCGCCTTTAAGATCCGGATATTTGAACTCAAATCCAGCTTCTTCGAGGCGTTTTGGCAAAACTTTTGTGCTTGCAAGCAGCAGGGCGTCGCCCATTTCGCCGAAGGCCATTGACACAACAAATTCCGGAAGCGGCAGGAATGTTGGGCGGTAGAGGACTCCGCCTAGAGTTTTTGTGAACTCTTCATTCGTGACCGGATTTGGCGAAACGGCATTGACCGCGCCGCGCAGATTCTCATTGTCGATCGCGAAGTTGATAACAGCGATCTCGTCAACCATCGAGATCCAACTCATCCATTGTTTTCCGCTGCCGACAACACCGCCTACACCAAGTTTGAAAGGCGTGAGCATCGTCCCAAGAGCACCGCCGTCTTTTGACACGACGATACCCGGTCGCAGTAAAACCGTGCGGATGCCTGCGTCCTCAGCACGGCGAGATTCGGCTTCCCATTCCCTTGAGACGCCCGCGAGAAAATTAGTTCCGATCGCGCTCGATTCGGTTAGCTCTTCGTCGCCGCGTTCGCCGTAGAAGCCGATGGCAGATGCAGCAACAAAAACCTTTGGCTTCTGCTTTAGCTTTGAAATTGCGTCAACCACATTGCGCGTCCCAAGAACTCGGCTGTCGCGTATCGCCTTTTTCTTTTCTTCCGTCCATCGCAGGCCGCTCACATTCTCGCCGGCAAGATGGACGACCGCATCGATGCCTTCGAGTTTTTCAGGCTCGGCAAAACCTTCCTCAATACTCCACTGGATATGCTGCGCGTCCCTGGACTCCTTACGCGAGGCAAGCAGCATTTCGCAGCCCTTTTCGGCAAATGACTTTTGCAGTTCCTGGCCGATCAGCCCACTTGCACCGGTGATGAGTACTTTCATAACTACTTATTATGGCTGCGAAGATCCTTTTGGACAAAATCTACCATCAATTTCAATTCGCGCTCGGTAAATTGATCGCGAAACGGCACCATGCCGTTGCCGCCGTTTGCGATATGGTTATATATTTCTTCGTTTGTTTTGTATTTGTGTTCGCCGTCGCGAATGTTGGGTATCACGCGGCCGTCCTCGAGCATTTTCCCTTCACCCTCCGGCCCGTGACAGATCGCGCAATTCTGCCTGAAAAGCGAGGCTTCGTAAGTTTTACTGGTCATTATCGAATAGCGCGCGGGTTTTGAATTCAGACAGGCCGCAACGGTAATTGTGAGGAGCACGGCGGTGAGTTTTAGGCGATAGACCATCAACTGTAACTATTTAGCTGCCGCCTCTTCTTTTAGCGCGCGTTTGAAGATCTTTCCGGTTCCGCCGATCGGCAGCTCGAAGCGAAACTCAACGTAACGTGGATATTTATTAGCGGCAAATTGCTCGCGGCACCACTCGATAAACTCTTCGACAGTGAGTTCGTGGCCCTGCTTCAAAACGACAAACGCCTTGACCTCTTCGCCGAGCCTTTCGCACGGAACGCCGATAACAGCACAGAGAGAAACCGCCGGATGCGTGATTATCACCTCTTCCAATTCACGCGGGTAAATGTTATAGCCGCCGCGCAGAATCATGTCCTTCTTGCGGTCAACAATGGCGAGATAACCTTCGTCATCCATTACACCAATGTCGCCAGTGTGAAACCAACCATTTCGAAACGCCTCAACCGTAGCCTCGGGGCGTTTGTAATAACCTTTCATCACATTC
>CAZUEI010000326.1:0-2763 GCA_964618985.1 uncultured Chloracidobacterium sp. | reverse complement strand
GATTTCGTCCTTCGATGCTGGAATGGTAGCAAAATTCGTGGCCGGTGCGCCTTACGCTCCACCGGGAGTTGGCTTAACAGGAAGCTGGAAGTTTATCCCGGTTAGCAGAAATTACGCGTCGATCACGAGCAGCATTGCGGGTGAAGATTACTCTGCACTACTGATGGGTGAGGTTTCCGGGAACTGGACAAATAGCGCTGCACGGCCAGCACGCAACAGTAGTAATAGCGCTCGTAACGGAGGGCCGCAGAGGACTATTGATGTTACTGCCCCCCGTCTTGTGATTCCTGAAAACAACGAGGTGATCATACCGATAGCCATAGAGGGAGCGACAAATAAAGGAATTATCTCTTATGAGTTCGATCTCAGATACGATCCTAAGGTACTAAAACCTATGGCAGATCCCGTCGACTCGGTGGGAACCGTCAGTCGAGGCCTTTCGTATGTTGCCAATACCTATGAACCGGGACGCTTGAGAGTTGTAATGTACGGCCCAATGCCGATAGACGGCGACGGTGTGCTTCTCAATCTTCGCTTTATAGCATTGGGAACACTTGGCTCGGTGTCACCGCTGACTTGGGAACGTATCGTATTCAACGAAGGCGATAATGGAGTGATGGTCACGGACGGACAGGTCGAACTTTCATCGGCGGCATCAGATCAGGCGGCCCCAGCGGCCCCTAGTCAAATATCGTTCCCATTGAATATGATAAAGACTTATTTAGATTCATCACTTTTACGGCGGAAAGATCTATGAAGATACGTGAAATCTACTTATCCTCGTCATTGTGGGGCGGCCTTGGCGCGACAGTTTCGACTAACAAACGGACCATTTTGGTATTAATGATGTTCATCGCGGCTGTCAGCGGACTAGCCGTTGGGTTTGGACAGAGAGCGGCTGTGGCGGTTGTGGAGAACGGACAGTTCGGAGCGGATAAGATAGATAGTTCGAACGGGCAGGAAAGGAACCCAGTTTCACCGTCAGTGCTTAAAAGTCCAGCAGAGCTTAGAAGCCAGGAGGTAGACGGGCCATATGTAACAGCGGCCAACGGGTTGGCAATGTTAATTGATGAGAACATGGCCGGCACGAGTTTTCTGCCGCTAAAGACATCATTACCGGTATTTAAGGCGTTTGATATCTCGCCGGATCAAAAGACGCTTCTTTACTCTCCACTTAAGAACGGCCGTCCGAGCGGATCACTGCTCCTGGAAGACCTTGAGTTGGGAATAAGCAAGCGGGTCACTAAGCATATTGTTCTATCGGCATCGATGTCGCCGGTCAATTCAAACAAGATCGCCTACACTCTGGCAGGCGAAGGCGGATTCGGCCTCGGCGTTTCAGATCTCGACACAGGCAGCGACACAGTGGTTGTCGGACAAGATGTATTTGCAGAGATCGTGGAATGGAACGAAGACGGCCGGTCGGTCAGATATTTTTCGACGACGCCAATAGAATCACTCCGACTCAGGCCCGCTTTTGACGACCGCGTCTTTTCCGGTTACGGCATCGGACAGGAAAATGATGACCCACTATTTGCGGCGTTGAATGACGAACATGAACTGGCGTTCACACCGCAGGAGGTTGACATTGAAACGCGGATCTCAAACTATCCCAATTTTGAGACTCCGGCGGGTTTCCCGAAAGTAGGACGCGGTTCGCGTGTTCCGCTTGAGTTTAGGCCGGAGGCGATAGACAAAAGTGGCTCATCGACAGCCAGAGCATACACGATCAGATCGGCCGATGGCGTTCATTTGGTGTCCGGCGGTGACATTGTCGGTGTAGGTAGAATAACGGTCAAGAACACTGCGACCGGCGAAACGACGGTTCTCGGCCCTGCTGTGCTTTCCAGGGTTCTGAGCAACGGCCTGATAATAAAGGAGTTCGAGCCATCTAAGACCGTCACAAAATATATCAATTGGACGGGAGACGTCACTCAACTCGGCTCTGTAACAGTAGATTATAATCTGCCTTTAGCCAACTCAACGATGATACAGGGAGGTTCAGGATATTCGTCGCCCGGCAGTTGCAGCCTCTCGGCCCACTACGAGAACATGGCTTACGCCTATGATTTCAGGAATCAAACTGTGGGTGCCCACACATTGGCGATCGCCGATGGGCTGGTGGTCTTTACACATGCAGCCACGACCTGCAATTTCCTGCAGCAAGGCTGCCCCGATTACCAGTCGCCCGCCTGTCCCGGATTCTATTTGGGCAATCAGGTGATCATTCAGCACGCGGACGGCACCTATTCGGTTTTCTCGCACCTTCAGACAAATTCGATTCAGGTAGCTATAGGATCGACTGCGTGTCAGGGGCAATATGTCGCCCGTCAGGGGCATACAGGTTCGGTTACCGGAACTTTTAACAACTGCGGCGACCACCTGCACGTTCAGCGCCAGGTCTCGCCGGATGTCGCCGGACAATCAATTCCGGTGACCTTTTCGGATGTTGTCTCGCACCCGCTCTCATGCGGAGTCGCCTATAACACATCGAGCACTGAGATCGTGCATTCTATCGGCACGACCTCCTTGGGTTTTCGGACTGGGGGAGGGACCGATTCTGTAGATGTGACATCGAACGGATGCACCTGGGACGTATTTAGTCAGAACAGCTGG
The DNA here is from genome assembly GCA_964618985.1 of uncultured Chloracidobacterium sp. GTDB lineage: Bacteria > Acidobacteriota > Blastocatellia > Pyrinomonadales > Pyrinomonadaceae > OLB17. Next base: position 147 of record CAZUEI010000326.1, on the reverse strand, counting down.
ATAACGATCACATCACCCTCAGGCGGCAGCAGCAGCGGTGACGGGACCGTGTATTATGCGGTCTCGGATAATTCGGGGGGCGGTCCTCGCACTGGCACTATGATAATCGGGGGCCACGTCTTTACGGTTGACCAATCGGGTGATAGC
>CAZUEI010000325.1:1477-2779 GCA_964618985.1 uncultured Chloracidobacterium sp. | reverse complement strand
CCGCTCAGGCTGACAAGAAATCCGCAATACACAGCCATCCGAAGCGGCATGCTCGAAAAAGACACAAGGCCTTCAAGAGCAAACCGGAAAAGATGGCGAACATGATATTTTGATTCGCCCGCATGACGAGCTGCCCTTTCATAATAAAGCGGCACCTGTCTGAATCCGACCCATGCCCTCAGGCCGCGCAAAAAGCGGCTCTTCTCAGGCAACGCTTTTAAATGATCGACCACTACCCGATCCATCAAACAAAAATCGCCGCTGTCCAATGGCATGTCGATCTCCGAACAACGCCGTAAAAATCGGTAAAAAGCGAAGTAAGCGCCGCGTTTCAAGACGTTGTCCTTACGCTTTTGCCGAACCGCATAGACAACGTCAGCTCCTTCACGCCACTTTGCGATCATTTCCTGCAGCACCTCAGGAGGATCTTGCAGGTCGGCGTCCATCAAAATGACAGCCCGGCCCGAGCTTTGATCGATACCGGCCGTAAGCGCTCCCTGATGTCCGAAATTGCGCGAAAGGTTTACCAATTTTACGCGCAGATCGAATCTTTGAATCTCAAAAATTCGTTCGCCTGAATGATCATTTGAACCATTGTTAACAAAGATCAGTTCATAACCCCCAACGTCTTTCAGAGTAAGTGTCAAACGGCGATGAAGTTCGATTATGTTGTCTTCCTCGTTAAAAACCGGCAGAACGACAGAGATCTCGGGCACCTCAGCCGCATGTTTATCTTTTCCGTCGAGCAGATATGATATTCCCCTGTGCTGCAGCCAGGAACGAAACTCGTTTGTAGTTACATCACCAAAATTCGCGGCTTCCGCTGCTGACATTTCGCCGGTCAGAAAGCCGTCAACCGCGCTGGCTTCGCGCAATGCCGCAACCGAACAATGGTTTTTGGAAGCTAATTCATCCAGTAATAATTGAGTTTCTTTTAGATGCATTGAAAGTCCAAATTATATCTACGACATAACCTCGTTGCAAAATCGGCAAATCTTCGTTGTAAATGACGTTATATGGTTGGTCATTAGTTATGCTGTCATTTACTATTTTAGTGCGGCCTGATTAGTTGATGGAAACTGAGCAAACAGAGTTGGCAGAAAACAAACTCCGAGCCCGTGAGCAGTGGAAAGATGACCCTTGCGGAGCCGTTTACGGTGACGAGCAGGAATTTGGTTCCCGCGAGTTTTTTGATGAGGTCGAGCGTCACCGCTATGAAGAATACGCGCCGTGGATGCGCGAGGTGATGAGCTTTGACAAATTCGCCGGCGCGCGACTCGTCGAGGTCGGCTGCGGAATGGG
>CAZUEI010000325.1:0-1377 GCA_964618985.1 uncultured Chloracidobacterium sp. | reverse complement strand
TGAGCTTTGACAAATTCGCCGGCGCGCGACTCGTCGAGGTCGGCTGCGGAATGGGCACTGACCTTCTACAATTCGCCCGCGGCGGCGCAGAGTGCACCGGCGTTGATATCACGCCACGCTCTGTTGAAATTTCCCGGCACCATTTTCAGCTTTATGACATGCACGGCGATTTTACGCTTGCCGATGCAGAGCGGCTTCCCTTTCACGACAATACTTTTGACGTCTATTATTCCAACGGCGTTCTGCATCACACGCCTGAAACCGCCTCCGCGATCCGCGAAGCACATCGTATTCTAAAACCCGGCGGCACCGCAAAGGTTATGCTCTATCATCGCGATTCCTGGGCCTATTGGGTTGAACTGATGTTCCGACACGGCGTTATAAAAGGCGAATTCTTTCGTGGCCTTTCCGCCGCGGACATACTGAGCAAATACGTCGAATTTAATGATGAAGGCGGCCGGCCGCTTGTTAAAGTTTACAGCCGCCTCGACGCCTACAAACTTTTTTCGATGTTCAGCAAAGTTAATGTCGAAATCGATCAACTTACCCGGCCCGAAGTTTATTTTGCAGGTAAATTTATTCCCGAATGGCTATTTAAAAAACTGCGGCGATCTATCGGCTGGCATGTCATCATTACTGCAGTCAAATAAATGGAACTCATTACGAATGGCAAAAAATTGACGGCGCGGGCTTTGCATGTCAGTTTATTTCTACTCGCGTTGTCCGCTCCCATTTCGATCGCCGCTACGCAAACTGCATGGGCTCTGGCGATCCTTTTCTGGCTGATACGTCTTATTCTTGTCCGTCCAAAATTTAGATTTGCAGGTTTCGATATTGCAGTTCTTGCATTTGTCGGTTTGACGCTGCTCTCGTCTTTTTTCTCTTACGAACAGGAAATCTCCCTGCGAAAAATGGTACCTGTATCTTTGGTCACCATCGTTTATCTGGTCTCGGAATACACAACAACTCGCCGCCAACTTCATCGTCTTGTCGTCATTCTTTTGGTCTCGTGCTTCGCCGCCTGCGTTTATACTTTTGTGACGCTGACTGTGGGCAGCAACCTGAAGATTCTAAAGCTAAGTGCTGATAGCCCTCTACGCGAAGCGGGACTTGAAGAAAATGACATAATACTTAAGTCAAAAGGCGTGACAATCCATTCGCCAAAAGATCTTGGAAGTGTTTTTGCAGAATGGTCAGTAAGCGGAGAGATTCCTGTAACCGTTTACCGACACGAATTGATCAATACATATAAAGTCCGAACCGATTCCGATTGGTATCAAAATCCTGAGAGCTTTGGAATAATCGAGTGGTCGCGCGGGCGGGATTTTCGCGCCGCTGGTTTTTATGGGCATTACACAACATTTGCCGAAGCCCTTC
>CAZUEI010000324.1:0-2780 GCA_964618985.1 uncultured Chloracidobacterium sp. | reverse complement strand
CAAAGTCGATAAACGCCGGCGGCTATTACACAATGCCAAAGCTTTACGCCGACGGCGTTCTGCTTGTCGGCGACAGCGCTTCGTTCCTCAACGGCCAGCGGATAAAGGGGATCCATACCGCGATGAAAAGCGGCATGCTCGCCGCCGAAACGATCGTCGGGGCGTTCGAACACGAGGATTTCACTTCAAAAACACTGCGGCATTACGACGAAAAGGTAAACCTGAGCTGGATCTATGACGAGCTTCACCCAGTCCGCAATTTTCACGGAGCCTTCCAAAAAGGCCGCTGGTCCGGACTGATAAATACAGGCCTGCAATTCCTGACAAACGGCATGGCCTGGGGCTTTATGCCAAAGGAACATCACGTCGCCGGGCACGAGCGAATGGTCAAGCTGAACTCCGACGGCCGAAACGAGGGTGACAAAACGATCAAGGTCAATAGCGGCCGCTACGCGAATTTGACGTTTGACAAAGAACTGACATTCGACAAAGTCACCGATGTTTTTTACGGCGCCGTCGCCCACGACGAAGACCAACCCGCGCACCTGCACGTTCTCGACACCGAAATTTGCGCAACCCGATGCGCCGAAGAGTACGGCAATCCGTGCCAACGTTTTTGCCCCGCGGCGGTTTACGAAATGGAAGAGAGTGCCGAGACAGGTCGCAAAGAACTGAAAATAAATTTTAGTAACTGCGTCCATTGCAAAACATGCGACATTGCCGACCCGTATCAGATAATAAATTGGGTCACGCCCGAGGGCGGCGGCGGGCCGAATTACAAAGGAATGTAAACCAAAAAAGCCGTCCAAAAGGACGGCTTTTCTAAATTGAATTTTTGACCAGCAAACTAATTTTCGAGTATCTCGAAATTCACTTTACGTTCTTTGAATTCCTTCATCGCGATACGTGTGGGTTTGGACTTTCTGATGTCCATATCGACGCGATTGAGAGCTCCACGCTGAAGCTGCTTGCTTCGCTGTGCAGCCAGGATTATCATTCGATATTTTGAATCGATCTCAGGCGGATCGATTATTTCTTCAACTTCTTCGATCTCTTCGACGGCCACTTCTTCTACTTTTTTAGCCATAATTTCGGTTAGTCTCCTTCAAATCGATGCCTCGAAGCATCGAAACTATCAAGAATACCCTGAATGGCACCGGTTTGTCTATCAAGCGTTTGCCGTTCGGCGGTGATAATGGACACGATCTGTCGCGAAGCCGATGATACGTCTTGGTTTATGATGACGTACTTAAACTTGGAATATTGCAAAACCTCATTAAATGCATTCTTTAATCTTGTGTTTAGTTCAACCTCGCCTTCTGTGCCTCTGGAGGTCAATCTCGCTCTGAGAACGTCAAACGACGGCGGCAGGATAAAGATACTGATAAGCGAATCGCTAAGCTTTTTCATTATCTGGACAGCTCCTTGAACGTCAATTTCGACGATCAGGTCCTTACCAGTGCTTGCAGCCTTTTCGCTTTCCGCGATCGAAGTGCCGTATAGATTGCCGTGAACTTCAGCGTATTCGAGAAAGTCGCCGCCATCGATCCGCCGCTCAAATTCTTCTTTTGAAATGAAGAAATACTCACGGCCGTCTTCCTCGCCAAAACGCTGCGGACGCGTTGTGTGTGACACAGAAAAGCCCAGTTCCGGCATCATTGCACGCACTTCTTTAATGAGCGTGCCTTTACCGCCGCCCGATGGAGAACTGATTATGATCAATCTTCCGGTCATAAGTTATTCAACATTCTGAACTTGTTCGCGGATTTTCTCAATTTCGCTTTTGATCGCCAACGCATTTTCTTTGACGGTCATATTGCCGGTTTTTGACGTTATTGTGTTGGCTTCGCGATTGAGTTCCTGTGTCAGGAAATCCAACCTTTTGCCTACATCGTTGTCGTCGTTCATTATGGTTCGAAAATGTTCGATGTGGGATGTTAGCCGGGCGATCTCTTCGGAAATATCGGCGCGATCGGCGAGATATGCCACTTCTTGTGCCATGCGTGCCTGATCGACCTCTATCTGAGAATCGGTCTTGGCGAGCATGTCACCGATGCGTTTTGTCAGCCGTTCGCGATATTCATCGGCTACGTTTGCCGATTCGCTCTCGATAGCCGGCATCCGGCTTTCGATCGCAGTGAGACGGCCTTCCAACTCATCTTTGAGCATTCGGCCTTCGTTCTCACGCATTTTTTGCAGATCATCGAGAGCAGCTGTGAGCGCTTTTTCAAGCCCGGCGGCAAATTCAGGACCAAGATCCTCCTTCTTTGGTGTCACAACATTTGGCAGACGAGCGATGACATTAATATCAGGCTCACCGGTCAAAATAAACTCGTTCTTGAGGTCCATCATTGCGGCTAAAAAGCCCTTGATCAGCGGACGATTCAGCTCGTAATTTATCTCGGTCGTCCGGTCGTATTGAATATTCACGTCCACACGCCCGCGTGAAAGCCGGCTGCCGATCGTGCGTTTGATCATCGATTCAAGGTCCTGCAGCTCACTCGAAATGCGCAGATTTACATCAAGAAAACGATTGTTCACCGTCTTCAATTCAACAGCGATCGAATAATTATTTTCGGCGACGGTGCCGCGGCCGAAGCCTGTCATTGATCTCATAAATTAGACTGTTTCTATTGTCTCTTTATCTGCAAATTGCAGTTCATAAAGCAGCTTGTACGTCCCGCCGCGTTCTAGCAATTCATCGTGAGTGCCCATTTCGACGATTTTTCCGTTCTTCATCACAACAATATTATCAGCTTTGCGAATCGTCGAGAGCCGGT
>CAZUEI010000323.1:0-2793 GCA_964618985.1 uncultured Chloracidobacterium sp. | reverse complement strand
AGTTCCCCCGGCACGGGTCGCAACTCAAATCAGCCTAACTAATGCAGAGATTGTATATCCATTCACTTTTATCACGAATCGCAATTTTTGTAAAACATCTGGTTGTTCCAGATCACGATTATCCCAACATGGGTTCAAAGAAAATCGGCTGGCTGAAAATTCAATTTTTCAGCCAGCCGACTTCACGGAGTTTTAGCGCGATCATTTTTCGGCAACACCCGCGACAAAATCACTTACGCTGTTTGTTACATCAAACGATGTATTGACGTCCGAATAAGTAACGTCTGAGGTGCCACCACCGGTGATAGAATATCTAGGTGGAAGAAACGTGGACGAAAGATTTTCAGGAACGTATGTTAGCTTGTTATAAGGTGCGATAATAACATTCCCAGTTATTGAACCATTACCGCCTCCCGTTCGCACCCATCCCTCCTCGCCCGTAACGAGGATCAGGCCATTAAAGCTAAAACCACCATTATTTGTCAACTTACCAGTAACAACCAATATTCCTCCGCCGTTCACACTGGCATTGCAACTGCCTTCGCAGAAAGTAATCCCTCTTCCTGTAGTAAAATTACCCACAGAGCTTAAACTTCCGCCACTGGGAAAATAGTGATAAGTTCCGGCGTTTTGGGCGGCCGTTCGCAACTGATCCACCAGCGCATCCATAGCGGCGGGAGATTGCTGCCAACTCGGAATCTGTGAACCGTTCAATAAAGCTGGAGGCGGCTGCATTTGTGCGGGGTTATTGTGGGGCGGATTGCCTACTACATAGGTTAGGTTACCAGGATTGGTAAGGCCGAAAGATGGAACACCGTACGTGGAATTTCCCCCGGAGTAAGTAACATTGGAGGAATTGCCTGGACTAAAATTGAAGCCAAGACATGTGGTGTAATCGGGCGGACAGGTCGCGGAGCCAAGCATTGTAGTTGCCGCGGTAGCACCAAGCGCATCAAAAAGATTCTTCCGAACGATCGCTTCTAACGTCTTTACTGACCCAGGCCCATAGCCCGTGGAAACAACTCTTAAACGGTTAGGTTCAATAGGAGCGACGTTAGCCCAAACGTTTGTTGGTGTTCCCCCGACGGCAAGAGTCCGTGTAACCGGCGGCGTAACCGTGCCGCAATTTGCGTCGGTGCAAAGAGTGATGTTGCTTCCCATAAGTCTGTGGTCTCGCGATTCGAAGGTAGCAGTGATCGGGTTAGTCGCGTTTGTCGGCTGCGTGACTGATCCCCTGATAGTCAACGCCGCCGCTCGGGGAACGGTCATATTGTAAATTATAGTGAAAGCTAATGGATCGACAATATGCGCGGGCGTGACAGACTCATTTACAACACGAAACGAACCGATTACAGGATTTGAATACGATGAAAAATTGACCGTCGTTGAAGCAATATCATCAATGTATATTGTTGTTCGATCCGGAGCTGTTCCATACTGTACCGCTTGGCAATCGGCAGTTGACGGCAGACAGGTTCCCTGGATATTAACAATCGATGTACCACTAATATACGTGGGGGAAAAACGGGCAACGACATTAAAAGTGGTCCTTGTCGCAGAATCATCAGGGTCGTTGACGAGTATGCTATAGGCAGTGCCTAGATTCGTAGTGTAAGCGCCTGCGGTCCCTCCAATTACTGCTCGCGTTGCGGTTCCTGAGGTCGGCCAATTATAAGGCAGCCACGTTGACATGTCTTGAAGGTTAGGACTAGACCCATCGTTCGCTGCCGAGGAGTACGCGACAGCGGGCGACGTATTTCGCAGGACGTTAATTGTGGCTTGTAGCCCGCTTTCGGCAGCATAATACGCTTTGGTTTCCGAAAGGACGTCAGTCGTGTTCCTTGAATTAGAACCGACTGCCGTCAGCATTGCGGCCGAGGCCGTAAGCAACAACAATGAGATAAACAAAACCGTTACGAGAGCGGCCCCGCGTTGATTGATATTGGTTTGATCACATCTTCTTTTCATAGCCTCTCCTGTGCAGAAACTGCACTCTGAAATACTTGGGCTAAGACCAAGAACCACGCTTTTCGCGATCATATCAGGGATCGCATTCTATCTAAACTCTGCCTTTAGTACTGTCCACGCATAAAGACCGAATTTCGCAATGTGACGTCGGACGACACAGTTTCGATCCTGTTTACAGGTTGTCCCTGGACGTTTGCAAGGAACACTTTAAGCGTGATGTCCACTCTGCCCGTATTAGCAGATGCTGTTGTTAGTGGCCCCGTTACAATTACTGCTCCTGTGGCCGGATCAACAGTGTAATCAAAGTATGCAAAATCCACATCGCTCACGCGATTGATGACGCCGGACGTCCCCGTAATGCGGTCATACCTGACCACTGACTGGGACGCGCTCTCATAGTAAAACATAATATCCTCGCCGGGCTGATCGATCGAAAGCCCATTTGCCCCACTGTTTTCGACATTCGCCCGGACGTGAAGCCGGTTGGCATCCGAGTCGGCAACGACGATGCCGTTATCGACCAGTCCATACCCGGCGTTACCGATCTCGCGCGACATAATGTTAAGGGCAGCTTGTGCGGACGTTATGGCATCGGTGCGGCTGCTCTCGCGGTCACGCGATCCCAGCGCACCGGAAAAGACCGCAACAGCCACACCGAGAATAAACAATGACAAAAGCAATGACATTATTAGCTCAACAAGCGAAAAACCGCCGGCCGAGATCTTGTTTCGCACCGGGAGATCAGAATTATTTAAAGTCTTTCGCTCGCTCATATCAAAATATCTCAATTCGACCTTACCCTCTGGATCGTTACTGTCGTGTTAA
>CAZUEI010000322.1:0-2799 GCA_964618985.1 uncultured Chloracidobacterium sp. | reverse complement strand
ACGCCGTTTCTTGTCGAATACGAAGCTTTTTTGCTCAAATACGCCGACGATTACGTTCACGTGCGGCATGAGAACATCCACGCAAAGGAACTCAGTGATTTTTTTCAAAAAGAATATGGCTCGGCGACGTTTTCAAACAGCCAAGTGTTCGATTTCGAAGGGCTAAAAGGCCGGATGCTCTCCGCTTCATATATGCCGAGCGAAACCGACCTGCTATTTGACGCCGTCATCGAAGACCTGCGCCGCCTGTTTGCCAAACACGCCGAAAGCGGTAAAATAGATATTCTCTACGACACGAATGTTTACCACTCGCAGGTTTGAACTATGTCTGCAATAGCCAAAGAAATGCCCGAAACCCGAACTATCACAGTCGCTCATTCGCCCGACTCGGACGACGCGTTTATGTTTTACGGGCTGGCGACAAACAAGATCGAAACAAACGGCTTGAAATTTGAGCACACGCTCAAGGACATCCAAACTTTGAATGAAGCGGCACGCAACGGCGTTTATGATGTGACGGCTATCTCGTTCCACGCCTACGCATACGTCGCCGACAAATATGCCCTGTTGCCGCACGGCGCAAGCATCGGCGACAAATACGGGCCGATCGTCGTATCAAACGAAAAACTTACTCCCGACCAGATCGGCAAGATGACGATAGCCGTGCCCGGCGAACTTACGAGTGCGTATCTTGCTTTGAAGATCTACAATTCGGATTTTGAGCACATTGTCGTGCCGTTTGACGAGATAATCAACGTCGTGCAAAGCGGCGATGTTCACGCCGGACTGCTGATACACGAAGGCCAGCTTTTTTACCACGAACTCGGCCTGCACAAGATACTCGATCTCGGCGAATGGTGGTATGAAAAAACCGGCTTACCGCTGCCGATGGGCGGCAACGTCATCCGCCGCGATCTTGGAAGCGATCTGATGCAGCAGGTCTCAAAGCACCTTCACCAAAGCATCGTTTACTCAATGGAAAACCGCGAAGACGCCCTTGCCTACGCGATGCAGTTTGCCCGCGATATGAAACCCGAAGTCGCCGACCGCTTTGTCGCGATGTGGGTCAACGATCTCACGCTCGACTACGGAGTGCGCGGCCGCGAAGCAGTCCGCCGTCTTCTTGAAGAAGGCTACAATGCCGGCATCATACCGCATAGGGTAAATGTTGATTTTGTAGACTGATCAATCCTCGATCTTACCCGCCAAAAGTAAAAATTCTTTCTCGCGTTGCTAAAAAATGCCTCCATTTTTGACTTTCTTCGTGTATAAAAACAGCGTCCGCTTTACGGGCATATCGGCGTGAATATCCAAAAATTTGAACACTTTCCAGCAAAATATGGTATATTTAGCGGTGTGTTGCTTTCAGATGCCCGGAAAGCCTTCCTCTTAGCCAAACCAAGCTTCTTAAGTCAATGACAACATCTACAAGAAAAACAGTTAATTGGTTCTTCTTTTCTGTATTGATTTTGTTGACTACAGGACTTAGTTTCGGTCAGAGCGCGCCGCCGCTGCTTCAGGACATTCAGGTCAAAAAGGATAATTATTCGGCGAAGCCGTCGGGCACGCCGACGCTTGTGCAGAAAACCGGCAGTGTTAATTCCGCACCGGCACCGCTGAATCCTCTCCGAACGCTATTTCCGGTACTTGCCGAAGTTTCGGTTCCGGGTTATTCCGGCATTTTGGTCGAATCGATGGACGGGAACATCGTCGTTGAAACCAATTCAAACGCGGTGTTCAATCCGGCCTCGAACGTCAAGGTTGCGACTGCATACGCTGTTCTCAAAACCTTCGGCCCCGACTTTCGCTTTGTGACTAGCGTTTACACAGACGGAGCGATCGATCGCACGACCTCTACGCTGAACGGCAATGTCTATGTTTCGGGCAAGGATCCGATGTTCGGCTTTCAACACGCCGTCACAATTGCCGACGAGTTAAACAAAATGGGCATCCGCTCGGTCACTGGTGATCTGATCGTCACGGATAATTTCGCAATGAATTATTCCGGCTCGTCGCTTGCTTCCGCCAATTCGCTTTTTGCCGCGATGGATGCGTCAAAGCGTTCACCGGCAGCAACCCGCGTTTGGCTAAATTATCTTTCGTATTCAGGCAAATTTGGCCTGACGAACGACGTTCCGACCATCACGTTTACCGGCTCGGCCTATGCCCAGCCGATACCCAGCAGTTTACAGCTTCTTTTCACGCATGAATCGGCTCCGATGCGTGAGATTCTAAAAGCCACCCTTTGCTATTCGAACAATTTCCTTTCCGAACGTCTCGGCGACATGCTCGGCGGGCCTTATGCGGTCGCGCGGCTCGTGCATTTAAACGCAAATATTCCTCCCGTAGAATTTTCGCTCCAAACTTCGAGCGGGCTGGGCTATAACCGCGTGACGCCAAACGCCATGATGTCTTTGCTGCGTGCTCTTCGCTCCGATCTGGCAAAATATAAGATGACGTTTGCAGATATCATGCCTGTCGCCGGCATTGATAAAGGCACGTTGGAAAATCGTTTTGACAGCGACTTTTCAACCGGCAGTGTAGTCGGCAAAACCGGCACGCTCGGCCAGACTGACGCCGGCGTAAGTTCCCTTGCCGGCGAAATTAACACCCGTAACGGGAAATACCTGTTTGTAATTTTTAACCAACGCGGAAGCGTCGGTAAATTTCGAGCATTTCAAAATTCTTTCATATCACTCGTGCAGGGACAGTTTGGCGGAGCCGCCCCGATGAAATACGACGCTGTTTCGCTCGAAACGCGGCTTGCCAGATCAAGAGTAAGTTATCCTGATGGAAGAA
>CAZUEI010000321.1:0-2801 GCA_964618985.1 uncultured Chloracidobacterium sp. | reverse complement strand
CAAATGACGACCTCGACGGACAAAGAGATCATCATTCCGGTCAATGTCGAAGGCGTTGCGGACAAGGGGATAATCTCTTACGAGTTCGATCTTCGCTACGACCCGGCGGTTCTTCAACCTATAGAGAATTCGGTCGATGTCAGGGGAACTGCTAGCCGAGGGCTTATGGCAGTAGCAAATCCAACCCAGCCCGGACTGTTGAGAGTCGTGCTATACGGCCCGATGCCGATAGACGGGAATGGCCTTTTGCTAAACCTTCGTTTTGATACTGTCGGGGTAAACGGAGCAGTTTCGCCCCTTGTGTTCGAGCGCATTATGTTCAACGAAGGTGATCCGCAAGTGTTGGCGGTTGATGGACGGGTTGAGCTTCTTTGAATAGGCTTTGTGCAAACGGGCATGCAACAAACCACTTGAGAAAATGCGGCAGATGTCGCAAAATATAAAGAGCGTCAGTTCAATAAGTTTGGGCTGGCGCTTTGCTAGTTATGAGCAAACGCGACTATTACGAAATTTTGGGTGTCCAGAAAACAGCCACCGATGCTGAGATCAAACGCGCTTACCGGGCGATGGCTCATCAGCATCATCCCGACAAAAATCCCGACGACCCTCACTCGGAAGATAAGTTTAAGGAAGCCGCTGAGGCATATTCGGTACTTTCTGACGCGCAGAAGCGGGCGGCTTACGACCGGTTTGGGCATCAGGGCGTTGGCGCGGGAGCGGGCGGTTTTGATCCGGGATTTTCTAATATCGAAGACATTTTTGATATGTTCGGCTTTGGCGATATGTTTGGCCAGCGCACGTCGCGGCGCTCGACCGTCCAACGCGGCTCCGATCTTCGTTACGACCTCGAAATTTCGCTTGAGGACGCCGCGACCGGCAAGGAAGAAAAACTTCGCATCCCGCGTCTCGAAAAATGTGACGAATGCGACGGCAGCGGAGCCGAGAAAGGAACTAAAGCCGAGACCTGCATCACCTGCGCCGGCAGCGGGCAGACGCGTTATCAGCAGGGCTTTTTCAGCGTGATGCGCACCTGTGCAAACTGCCAGGGACAAGGGCAGATCATCAAAACGCCGTGCAAAAAATGTCAGGGTGCGGGACGCGTTGAAAAGGAAAAGACGATCGAGATCAAGATACCTGCGGGCGTTGAGACCGGTTCGCGTTTGCGTGTCACGGGCGAGGGCGAAGCGGGCGTAAACGGCGGGCCTTCGGGCGATCTGTTTATCGTGCTGCACGTCGCCGCGCACGAGAATTTTGAGCGTCAGGGAGCAAACCTTTATTCGGCAGTGCCGGTGACATTTGCTCAGGCTGCTCTCGGCGCCGAGGTCAGCGTCAAAACGCTCGACGGCGAAGAAGAATTAAAGATACCTGCAGGCACGCAGACGGGAACGATCTTTCGCATCAAGGGCCACGGAATGCCAAACCTCGGCGGACGCGGTAAGGGCGACCTCTTTGTCGCCGTCACGCTCGTCACTCCAAAAACGCTCACCAAAGAGCAGCGCAAACTCCTCGAACAACTAGCCGAAATAGAGGATGTAGATTTTTCGGACGAATCGCTGATGGATAAGGTCCGCAACATTTTCGGTTAATGCACATTGCTCAATGCAGAATGCACAATTGAGATCTACTTATTGTGCATTCTGCACTTACCGCGGCTAACCCAACCAAAACCCACAGATGTCGCGTGTCTTCGTAAGAGCCGGTCAGGCTTTGATAGAAGAATGCGTCCAGCAGCGCCAGCAGTAAACAGAGCCTTATTGTTTTGTAAGGTTTGCTTTCCGGTTTCCACCGAAATAAGCTGATCGTCGCGAAACAGACTATGCTCACGAACGTCAGGAAACCTATAAGTCCCGTTTCACCAAGCACGCTGAGGTAAGTGTTGTGTGCATCTGTAAGCCGGTGATAATTGCCTGACGGAGTGGTAATTTCCGCGTTTGCTATCGGCAGCCCAACGCCGCGGCCGAGCAACGGATTTTCACCGAAAGTATCGAGAGCAGTTTGCCATGCGTGGACGCGGGCGGAAGGCTCGATATTTTGCGCTATAAGCACGCGGGACGCATCATTTGAAAACAACGTAACGGATGTAACAAATAAAAAAGCTGCAGCGATCAGCACACCTGCGGCGAGAGCTAAACGGCCAAAGAAATGTTTTGAACCAGCCCTCAATTTCTCTTGCAATAAATATCCCGTGACAAGAAAAATTCCGCCTAAACCGGGCGTCAGTGTAAAAGCATCGACAATAAAAAGTGCGGCGGCAAATAACCAAAATACGGGCGGTCGAAGCCAGCCGTTCGACCACAGTGCGAGCAAGAACATCCATGTTACGGCCAGAAAATTACACAGTATTGCGGGATAAGAAAAGAGTCCTTCGATGCGCGGATAATTGCCCGGTGGCAGACTGCCGTAACCCTGATGCACGACTATATTTTGCGACGCGTCCCGAAGCCCCGCATAAAACAAAACGATACCGAGCAAGCTGCAAAGTAGGACAATACCCGCGCCGATCAACCAAGCCTGCAGTACCTTTTTCAGAACGCCGGCGGAGGTGACGATGTTGAATGTCAGAAATGCAATGCCGATGAGCAGAAACTTGCCGGCAAGTTTGACCGAGCTTTGAGACGGATCGACCGAAGTGATCGCGGAGAGTGTTACGGCAACCGCATATGCAGCGAGGAAAAGGAAAAACCAACCACTGCGCAACCCGTCGCGTTTAACGACGAGCTTGATCGCCCATACTATCGCAGCAGCCAAAAACAGAAAATCAGAAAACTGCACTGGTGCGTCGAAAAAGTTAATCGGGACGG
>CAZUEI010000320.1:0-2825 GCA_964618985.1 uncultured Chloracidobacterium sp. | reverse complement strand
AACGAACTATCGCCGAGTTTTGCGAAAGCGGATCTAAAGCTCTTGCCGACGAAGGGACGAAGAAAAGGATCACACCGGATTTTTTTGCCCGTTACAGTGTCGAAGAATTATCGGAAAAAGACGATTTCTGGTTGAATGATCAGGGCCGTTTGACTGAGCCGGTTGTTTTGCGCAAAGGCTCGACGCATTACGAGCCTGTCTCGTGGAATGGCGCTTTTCAGTTGATAGCTGGTGAACTAAATTCGCTTGATTCACCCGACGAGGCAGTTTTTTATACCTCCGGCCGCACCTCCAACGAGGCCGCGTTTCTATACCAGCTTTTCGTCCGTCAGTTCGGCACAAATAATCTGCCTGATTGTTCGAATATGTGCCACGAATCGTCCAGTGTCGGCCTGACCGAATCGATCGGCCTCGGCAAGGCGACCGTGAGGCTGTCTGATTTCAAGAAGACCGATCTGGTGATCGTGATAGGCCAAAACCCCGGAACGAACTCGCCGCGAATGATGTCCTCCCTTCAGGACGCAAAACTTGCGGGTGCAAAAATGCTCGCGATCAATCCGCTGCCCGAAGCCGGCCTGATGAATTTTGTAAATCCAAACCCGCAGCATTATGCAAACCCGTTGATGTTTCCAATCGCGATCCTTACGAACAAACCGACGCATCTTGCCGATCTTCATTTGCCTGTCCGTATCGGTGGCGATATGGCGGTTTTGAAAGGGGTGATGAAGGTGATGCTCGACCGCGAGCGGTCCGAGCCCGGCACCGTTTTTGACAAACAATTTATTGCCAATAAAACCGAAGGTTATGAGGAATTGATCGTCTGTCTTGACGCCACGACGTGGGACGACATCTTAACCGAAAGCGGATTGACACGAGAACAAATTAGCGAAGCCGCCGAGATGTTTGTGAAAGCCGAGCGCGTGATCACCTGTTGGGCGATGGGCTTGACGCAGCATAAACACGCAGTGGCGACGATCCAGGACGTGGTGAATTTACACCTACTGCGTGGGCAGATCGGAAAAGAAGGGGCCGGTCTTTGTCCGGTTCGCGGACATTCAAATGTGCAGGGCGACCGGACAATGGGAATTTCGGAAAGGGTCAGCGAAACATTTTTTGCGGGACTGGAAAAGGAATTTAAATTCACGCCGCCGCCTCACAACGGCTTTAGTACTGTTGAAAGCATCGCCGCAATGAACGACGGCCGGGCAAAGATATTTTTTGCGATGGGCGGTAACTTTGTCAGTGCTGCGCCTGATACAGATGTCGTTTTTACCGCGCTGAAAAAATGCCGTCTGACCGTGCAGGTAATAACAAAACTTAATAGAACGGCGCTTTCTGTTGGGGAACAGTCTCTGATCTTGCCATGCCTCGGTCGTTCAGAGATCGACATTCAAGCGGACGGTGTGCAGTTTGTCTCGACAGAAAGCACGATGCTCAATGTGCAGATGTCGAAAGGTATCTTCAAACCTGCCTCAGAATATCTTAAAAGCGAGCCATGGATCGTTGCTCAAATGGCAAAAGCAACTTTGGGCTCAAAAACCACCGTGGATTGGGACAAGATGGTTGTCAACTATGACAATATTCGCGATGCGATCTCGCGTGTTGTTGCGGGCTGTGAAAATTATAATGAGCGCATTCGTAAAGACGGGGGCTTTTACCTTCCAAATCCGCCGCGTGAGCGAGAGTTTAAGACGAAAACCGGAAAAGCGCGGTTCGCAGCAAATCCTATGGAAAGGATCGTATTGCAAAAAGGCCAACTCCTATTGACCACGATCCGCTCGCATAACCAGTTCAACACAACAATTTACGGGGCCGACGACCGTTACCGCGGCATCGAGGGGACGCGCCGTGTGATTTTTCTCAATCCCGAAAATCTAACGGAACTTGGTTTAGTAACCGGCCAGGTCGTCAATATCACAAGCCGTTTCGAAGACGTTGAGCGTCACGTATACCGGTTTATCGTCGTGCCATACCCAATCCCGAGAGATTGTGCCGCTGCTTATTTTCCTGAAGCAAATCCGCTGGTTCCGCTCGGAAGCGTAGCAGAAAAAAGCCAGACGCCAACTTCAAAATCGTTGATAATTACAATTCAGCCAACGGACGAGATAGCCGGTAAATTCGATGGCGAATATACGGGAGCTTTTTGATGGATCTCGATGCTTTCATATTGATCGGCGGCAGATCATCTCGGTTGGGCGTGGACAAGGCCTTTGTCGAACTTGGCGGTGAAACACTCGCCACTCGATCCGCTGACCTAGTCGAATCAGCGCTCTCACCGAGTCGAATAACTTTTGTGACTGGCAGTGAGGGCCAATTCAAAACTGATCTCTTATCTTCTCTAGGCCATCCGGTAATCAACGATCTGAAACCGGGCTTCGGCGCGTGGAGCGGCGTCTATGCGGCGCTCGCACACGCCCAAAGCGAATGGACATTCATTTTTGCATGCGATCTGCCATTTGTGTCTATTGAATTGTTGCAGTTGCTCGGTGGTTTTGCGAATGGCGAAACCGAAGCGGTTGTGTCACGGCAACCGGATGGACTGCTGCAGCCGCTATGTGGTTTTTTCCGGACACTACTTACGCTTGCCGTTGCAGAGGCAGTAATTACCGGTCAAAGCTCGCTGCCGCCGCTAAATTCGATCTTTGGGGATCTGAAGACCCGGATCGTTGAGCCCGACGAATATAGTCACCTACCCAATGCAGAAAAATTGTTTCTGAATATTAATACTGAGAATGACCTTGCGGCGGCTTTGTCTTAAAATGGTATCTGAATGAATATTGTTTTAGACAAATTCCACGAGGAATGCGGCATTTTCGGCATTTTCG
>CAZUEI010000319.1:0-2827 GCA_964618985.1 uncultured Chloracidobacterium sp. | reverse complement strand
ATAGTTGTAATGTCAGACTATTCAGTCCTTGAATAAATCGCGTGATTTTATGGTTTCCCTGCAACTTTAAAATCTACTACAAAAATTCTATTTTGCCGAAGGGAGCGAAAATAGAACGGGAGCACTGGTCATGTCAGAAAGCGATTTTGGGGAAATTTCGACTGCTCCAATAGCACAGTTCGAAATAATTAATGACGTAATGGATCAGTCCATTCTCTGTATGGATTGTAGTGAGCACTTCGTTTGGACGGCGGGCGAACAACTTTTTTACCTCGACAAGAACCTTCAAAATCCGCCAAAACGCTGTAAAGAATGTAAGAAAGCCAAGAACCATAGAATAGCGGCTGTCGCGAAAAGCCGCATCACCGGCAAAAAGCAGCACATCGAGGTCAAAGCCGAATGCGCGAAATGCGAGACAGTTACGACTGTGCCTTTTTACCCTTCGCAGGGGCGTCCCGTTTATTGCCGCACATGCTTTGTCAAAATGAACCTAAAAGCCAACGGAGCAACCGGCTCATCCTAACCTCCGACGTGAACGTTAGGACGCATTTCGGGATCTTCTTCAGCTTGCCTCAATATCTCACGCGTCACCGGAGCCGTGTCGCCTTCGCCGAACAAGATATATCGCGCGAGGTACATTATCGGATTGCCCTCGCTCCAGCCAAAATAGACGTGAGGTATTTTACCCGTTTTGTCACGTAAATAAAGCAGAAATCCCGCAATTGCATTCGGAACGGCCGGGGCCTGCGTTCGAAGAATCCTATAACCTTCGACATCTACGCCGCGAATGAATAATTTGCCTTTGAACTCGGAGGAATCCCCGGGCTCTATCTCGTAAAAGATGATCGGATCGGAAGAGGGGATATGGTTGTCAACGCGCTTTTCGTGCTCTTTAAATCGGTATTCCGTCATATCGCCGGTCTCGCGGCGATTGGTCACTATGCGTATCTCACCCTCGTCATTGAGTTCATCGATGAAGGCCTGA
Organism: uncultured Chloracidobacterium sp.; assembly: GCA_964618985.1. Lineage (GTDB taxonomy): Bacteria > Acidobacteriota > Blastocatellia > Pyrinomonadales > Pyrinomonadaceae > OLB17. The sequence goes on along the minus strand of CAZUEI010000319.1, from coordinate 1,842 downwards.
GCCGCCTCGTCAAGTTCGATCTTGTCGATTCGGATCTCGGTCGAACGCATCGCCCGCGAAATGAACGAAGCCGCAATGATCGCAAATATAAAGAACGAGGCTATCTTGATGCCGTCAGGCCTCTCAATAACATTGGCAATCGTTGTGTAAACAAAAACGGCTGAGATCAACCAAAAGGCTAGCGTGAATTTGCTCTTTCGCCGCCGCGCTGATAATGAAACGGCAATTGCCGCTGATGACATTAGCACCAGAACGCCTGTTGCATAAGCTCCGCCTTGTGCGTCAACATTTGCCTCGAATATCCATGTAACCGCAAAGCAGATCGCCGTGAATACGAGAACCAGCGGCCGCGTCGCCCGCGACCATTCAGGTGCCATGCCGTATCGCGGCAAGTATCGCGGCACAATGTTCAACAATCCGGCCATCGCGGAGGCTCCCGCAAACCAAAGGATCAAAATAGTGCTGAGATCGTAAAACGTGCCGAACAGATCACCCAGATATTTGTGAGCGATAAAGGCAAGAGCTCGGCCATTAGCTTTGCCGGGTTCTTTTGTAACACCGGTCGCAGTTTGTTCGGGTGAACAGCTGCAGTATTCCGGGATCGCATGGGGTTGTATAGCAAGACTGCAATCGATACGCGGACAAAACTCTTCTTTTTGAATAACCAGACTCGTAACGAGGCTGCTCGCAATGAGCATAAAGCTCATTATCAAAGCTGCGGACATCAGCAGCTTGCGCGTATTTCCTATGCGGTTAGGACTCTGAACAAGAGGCATTACCGCCACACCTGTTTCAAATCCCGAAAGACCCAGAGCGAGTCTTGGAAAGCTAACAACCGCAAGAAGCACGATCCCCGCCAGACCCGCAATATTATAACTGCCGAAAGATACTTTTGTCGTAAATAAAGCATCGCGCCAGTTTGACAGCAACTGCGGATGTGTTACGACCTCGTAAAGGCCCACACCGATAACGATCAAATTCAGCAAGATGTAAACAGCAACAAGAATTACGGCGATTCCAATAGCCTCTTTAAATCCTTTAAGGAAAACCACGCCGAGAAACGCTATCAATGCAAACGTTACGATCACGGGATGTTCGAGAAACGGCAAATGTTCGTGAACAAATGGATTTTCAAGTATGTGTGCGGTCGCGTCGGCGGCCGAAAGCGTGATCGTAATAACAAAATCCGTGGCGACAAAACCGAGAAGGACGAGGACAAAGAGTTTGCCCTTCCATCGCGAAAGCAATGCTTCGAGCATCGCGATCGAGCCTTCACCATGAGGACTCTCTTTTGCAACGCGGCTGTAGATCGGAAGTGCTCCAAAGAGTGTAAGAAGGACGAGAATGAGCGTAGCAATCGGCGATAAAACACCTGCCGCAAGGAAGGCGATGCCGGGCTGGTAACCCAACGTGGAAAAATAATCGACGCCGGTCAGGCACATCACCTTCCACCAGGAATGGGTCTGATGCCTGCCTTCGGGCTCCGCCGGCCCCTCGATTTCGGGGACATTGCCACTATAAAGCCATTTCCTGAACCAGCTTGGTTCTTTTGTTTTCATGCCGATAGAATCAAAAAGACCGCCGAGCGTATGCATCTCGCGGTACTTCAATATCCTAAAAATTTAACTTTGCAAATTACACGATCCGGAGAATCCTAAGTACACGAATTCCGGCGAAACAGATAAATTTTACGCTGATTATTTGTAAGGTCAAGTCGCTTTAGAGGCAAATTTTTGGGGGCGCCGTCTCCCACACCGTCGCCCCCATGCCACCATCCTTGCGGAGATGACAAATGTTCACCGGGAGGTGAACACCATAGTTTATCCACAAGCAAAACAAAAA
>CAZUEI010000318.1:0-2843 GCA_964618985.1 uncultured Chloracidobacterium sp. | reverse complement strand
ATCGGAAAATGGTTTAGAGGTGAGTTCAAACATATTGTTGATGAATACGTCCTCAGCAAACGAACTATGGAACGCGGCATTTTTGACACGAATTATCTAAGCTCTCTCGTAGCAGAACATAACGCCGGTGAAAATCACGACGAAAGGCTCTGGTCACTGGTCAACTTTGAGATTTGGCAGCGGCGGTTCATTGATGGCGAAAAATGATTGAGGCAAATCACGAATATCAAATAGTCACGGCATCGCCAGAAGCGCCGTTGAGGTTGCGGTGGGAAGAATTCCTGTGCAGCGCGCCGTTTGCAACGCATTATGTCACACCTGATTTCTTTGTAGATCCGTTCGCAGGCCGCGGTAAACGGTTTGCTGTCTTGGCTGTCAGCGGTGAGCGTATCGACGCGGTTCTTACAGGGATTAAAACTGTCAACAAGATCGTGTCGGGAATGGCCGTTCGCCCGCAAACTGTGTTTCGCAAGGAAGTTGACCGGACTTCGGCAGCGAGTGCTCTTGTTCGCGGCCTTTCAGAACTTGCGGGAGCAGAGGACGAGCTTATTACATTTCACAGTTGGGAACCGATTGACGTACTTTCGTCTTTTGGCTACGAGCACAATGTTGCGAGCGGGTCTGAACGCGTCGTTATGCTCGATCTTACAAAAGGCGCTGACGAACTTTTTCGAGAATTTTCCGAACGCCGACGCACCGATCTGCGCAAAACGATGAAGCAAGGCCATCTCGAAGTAAAGCTGCTCGAGACCGAAGCCGAGCTCGCCGAGCTATACGAGATCCATAAAGACTGGAATCACCGCAAAGGAAATGTGCCGGACGAATTCGATTCATTTAGACAAACTCTTAGATCCAAACATCGAGCTATTTCTCTTGCTCTGAACAAAGGCAAGATCGTTGCCGGCACTTACCTTCGTTTTTGCGAGGGCAGTGTTGTCGAATACGCGGCCAACAATTCGCTCGCCGAATTTCAAAAGCTGAGGCCGAACGAACTGCTCGGTTGGAAGGCAATCGAATGGGCGTGTTCGGCGGGCTTTAAGAAATTCAGTCTCGGCGCCTCGCATCCATTTCTGGCACGGTTTGGCGGCGAATTATTTTCGTCGCAACGTTACCAGCTTGACCGTACGTTCTTAAAGCGCCACCAGAAGCGCGAGCAAATTTCTCGTTTGGCCGTTAAAACGTATCAATCTCTTCCGGAATCGGTTCGGAACCGCATTAAATCTGTTTCCGCAAAAGTATGACGCCAGCCGCCGCAATAGAAAAAAACGAAACGCAACCGCTGCATGGCCGCGACATTCTGTGTTTTGCAAATGACTGGACGGGCGATCCGCTTTCAAAAACGCATCTTATGCGTGTGCTTGCAAAAGACAATCGTATTCTGTGGGTCAACGCCATCGCTAACCGCATGCCGACGGCATCATCAAAAGATGTGTCTCGAATTTTCAAAAAACTAAAAGCTTTTTCCGAGCCTGTTCAAGAGGTTGAGTCAAATATTTTTGTGCTCAATCCTCTCGCGTTTCCTTCGTACGGTAACACGGCGATCCTCGATGTCAATCAGAGATTTCTCGCCGGTCAGGTAAAAAAGGCGATGCGTCGGTTGGGCTTTGAAAACGTTGTTAACATGGTCTTCAATCCTGCGGCCGGGATGATCGCTGGAAAGCTTGGCGAAAGCGAGGTCATCTATTACTGCGTTGATGAATACACGGCATTTACCGGAGCGTCGAATGGTTTGAAACAAATCGAAGATGATCTGTTTCGCCGCGCCGATCTGGTAATTGTGTCTGCGGAGAGATTGTTTGATTCTAAAAAGCATTTCAATCCTAATACTTTCGTCATTCGTCACGGCACAGACTGGAAACATTTCCGCACGGCTCTCGATCCCGGTTTGCCAATACCGCCGGACATTGCAGATCTGCCGCGACCGATCGTTGGATTTCACGGCCTGCTCGCCGATTGGGTCGATTACGAACTCATTAAAAAAGTGGCCGAACATTTCCAAAACGGCTCCGTCGTTCTAGTCGGCAAGATCGCGGTCGATGCCGAGCAAAAGGTGAAGATTCTGGACGACGTTCCGAATGTTCATTTCCTGGGCCGCAAACCTTACGCCGAGCTTCCTGCATACTGCAAAGCATTTGACGTTGCTCTGAATCCTTTTGAGATCAATGAATTGACACTTGCGGCAAACCCGCTCAAGGTCCGCGAATATCTCGCCGCCGGATTGCCGGTCGTCTCGACAGACATTCCTGAGGTCCGCGTTCTTGAAGATTGTCGTGTCGGCAAGGATCATAACGATTTTATTCACAAGATCGAAGAGGCACTCGCTAATCCAAAGCCACGGAAGACAGTAAGCGATGCCGTTGCACATGAAAGCTGGGAGGTAAAGGTCGATGAGTTGAGAGAGATCTTATCAACGCAAAGTCGCAAAGACGCAAAGGTAGAACCGAAAAAATAACTGAATGTCAGAAATAGCAATACAACACAGCAACGAAGTAGCCTCTGGCGAGCGGTTCGAGTTTGGCAAAAACTGGAGTGCGTTTTTGGCCGTGCTCGATGATGAACGGATCGCAAAGGCTGAGGAATCGCTCAAGGAGATGCTCGAATGTGACTCGCTTGATGGCAAAACATTTCTCGACATCGGCTCGGGCAGCGGGCTGTTTTCCTTGGCAGCGAGGCGTTTGGGTGCAAAGGTCCATTCGTTCGATTTTGACAGTAATTCATTTGCTTGCACGCAGGAGCTCCGCAATCGATATTTTCCAAACGACCCGAATTGGCGCGTCGAGCAGGGCTCGGCACTTGATGCCGATTATGTTGCGTCGCTTGGTAAATTCGACATCGTTTATTCC
>CAZUEI010000317.1:0-2854 GCA_964618985.1 uncultured Chloracidobacterium sp. | reverse complement strand
TCGCGTGTCACGAGTGTAGCTCCGGTCGTGAGAGCGATAGCAGCGAGATGTGCATCCATTGTGAGGTTGCCAAGGAAAGCGTGCTTTTTCATAAGGTCCGCCACGGCAGCAAAATGGTCGGACGTAGGGCGAAAAAGCTGAACGCGCGGATGTGCGAGTAGGCCTGTGACGAATTTCTTCGCCTCGGCGATGCCCAGCGGCGGCGCGAAGATCTTTCGATTCGTTGTAATTCTTAAGAAGGCAAGGATCGTGGTTTCGCAAACCACCAGCGACGCGTCCTTTTCAGCAAGCGCGGCGTTGAGCCATTTGATGGCGGCCTTGTGCTCCGGCATGCCGGACATTTTTGCATAGATCAGGATGTTGGCGTCCGGTAGATAGAGCATTGCTTGCTTTAGATCTCGCGGATCATCTCTTCGAGACGTTCGGCGGTCATTCCCGCCGCGAGCTTTGTCTTGAACGGCGTAACGGCGAACGGCTTTGTCCCTGTTGATTCGTCCGCTTTGATACCTTTTCGTATCAGCTCATTAATGACGTTCTTTTCCTTCAACTTTTGATTCCGCGCCAATTTTTCCTCGATATAATCTGCAACGTCAGCCTCGAGCGTAAGCGTCGTTCGTCGTGTGCGCCGGTTTGTAAGTGTCCGCGTGTCCATAAGCTGTTCCCAATTATGAGTGTAGCACCGGCTTGGCCAATTGGCAAGCTTTTATGTTTTGATGCGCCAATCCCCGATCTCGTCAACATGGCTCTACTGGTCGCGGTTCTGACCATTGTCACGTTTGCGGGCGCGGGGCGAGATCTTGGCGGTGCGGAGGTCGAGGACGAGCATTCCATCTTCGTCGATGTCGGCGTCGTAAAATTGAACGGTGTGAGGCAGGTTGATGCGGTGCATGCGGGTGAGGCGGTGGCCGCGTACCATCTTTGCACCGTTTTTTTGGACACGGGCCGGATACGCATTTTTCGTCGCAAGCGCCGCCGGCCTTAGGCCGATCCGGGCGTTGACCTTGTCATACAGGATCACAAATGCCGGCGGGGCGTCGAGCATTTCGTAGGTAACGCGGCTCATCACAATATCGCCCTTCGGGTTCATCGTCACATATATGCCTGAATACTGCGGCATAATGTCGCCGCGCGGGATTTCTTGCCAATCTGCTCTCATAATTCAATTATCGTTGCACAGATAGGATGATTTGTCAAGTCTGGTTTTGCGAATTGTGAATCGCCAACAGCGAATAATGGTTAATGGTGGGGTCAGCGTCTGCGGTAAGCGGGTGCGTGCAAATAGTCAATGGCAATATCAATTTCATTTGGGACGCGTGAAATTTGGTCAGGAAAATTGCTTCGTGGGTCAGGAAAACAGGCCTTTTGGTCCGGCGAACGTCGATTTGGTCAGGCGGAAATAGAACGCGGATGAAGCGGATCAGGCGGATTTTCACTGATCAAATAAAACACTGAGCAAAGGGACTTCTTGATTTTCATAGATCTTGCGCTTGTACTCAGCGGTTTGGCCGAAATTGAGCAAGAGGCCAACCTCGAATTCAGTGGCTCGTAAATAATTGATAAGCTGAGCCTCGTGTGCCGATGAAATTGCCGCGGCGGTTTTTAACTCAACAACTACCGCATTTTCAACTACTAGATCTGTGAAATATTCACCCACCAAGTGTCCGCGGTAATAAACGTTAACCCCTTTCTGTTGTTCGACATGGAGTCCGAGTTCAACCAGTTCAATAACAAGGGAATTCTCATACACCTTCTCGAGAAAGCCGTAACCCAGCGAATTATAAACCTTGTAAAAAGACTTAATTATTGCCCCGGTGATTTCAGAATGTTTGAGATTATCCATCAGACCAAATTGAAAACAATTTAGTCAATCTGTGTTGATCCGTCAAATTCGCAGCAGAATGGAACGCGGATTAGGCGGATGTTCGCGGGTTAATTATTATTTGAGAAATCTGCGTAAATCCGTAAAATCCGCTTTATCCGCGTTCTATTGATTTATGGCTTCGAGGCCCGCGGTGGCCATTAGATTGGGTGTGAATACGGCTTCGCTGTGATCAAAGATGTCGTCGAGTTCCTTCTCCACCGAGCCGTGTCCGGCGGGGATCGCCTTTATCATGGGCTCGAAAGTGCGGAAATCGTAGAGCTTGTTGTCGAGCAGGTGCGAGCCAGTGACGTTTGTCAGCGCGGTCATCATCGTCTGACGGATGTAGGGCGTTTCCTTTTCCAGCTCGTTTATGAGGCGTTTGACGCGGGCACGTTTTAGGTTCGGCTGCGAACCGCAGAGGTTGCAAGGAATGATCGGGAACTTTTGCTCTTCGGCGTAGGCGGCGATCTCGCTCTCCTGACAATAGGCGAGCGGGCGGATGATGGTGTTGCGGCCGTCGTCCGAGCGAAGAATAGGCGGCATCGCCTTTAGCTGGCCGACGTAGAAAAGGTTCATCAGAAAGGTCGCGATTATGTCGTCGGCATGGTGGCCGAGCGCGATCTTTGTGCAGCCCTCTTCGACCGCTGTTGTGTAGAGTATGCCGCGTCTTAGTCTGGAGCACAGTGAACAATACGTCTGACCTTCGGGGATGTGGGCCTTGACGATCGAGAACGTGTCTTCCTCGACGATGCGGTAATTTACGCCACGCTCGGTTAGGTAATTTGGCAGCACTTCTTCGGGAAAATCAGGCTGTTTTTGGTCGAGATTTACGGCAAGGATCTCAAATTTGACCGGTGCGCGCCGCTGCACGTCAAGCAGCAGGTCGAGCATCGTATAGCTGTCCTTACCGCCCGAGAGGCAGACCATAACCTTGTCGCCGTCCTCGATCATCGAGAAATCTTCGACGGCGCGGCCCATTTTCTTGAGCAATTT
>CAZUEI010000316.1:0-2867 GCA_964618985.1 uncultured Chloracidobacterium sp. | reverse complement strand
TCGCCGGACAACACGAATGTCCACACCGAGATCGAAATGGTTAACAATCGTCCGACTCCGGATAGGGTCGAGTCTAGCGATGATGAATCGCCGACCGTGACTACGAATATCGGTAACGGTGATGTTCTTATCGCTGCTATCACTTCGTGCACAAATACCTCAAATCCGTCCGTAATGATCGCAGCGGGCATCGTTGCCAAGAAAGCCTTTGAAAAGGGAATGAAGGTTCCGCCGTACGTCAAAACGTCTCTGGCTCCCGGTTCACGCGTCGTTACGGAGTATCTTGAGAAAGCCGGCCTGCAAAAATATTTGAACGGCATTGGTTTTGATCTTGTAGGCTACGGATGCACGACTTGTATAGGGAATTCGGGACCGCTGGATCCGTCCATCGAAGAACAGGTCGTGGAAAATGACATTATCGCCGCCTCGGTTCTCTCGGGAAACCGCAATTTCGAGGCGCGCGTCCACCAAAATATAAAAGCCAATTTTCTGATGTCGCCGCCGCTCGTAGTTTCTTATGCTCTCGCGGGAACTGTTTTAAAGGATGTCAATCTGGACCCAATAGGGCAAGACATTGACGGTAACGACGTTTTTCTCAGGGATATTTGGGCTTCGCTCGATGAGGTAAAGGAGTATTTGAAAACGGCGTTCGATCCGGCAACATACAAACGGCTTTATTCGCAATTTGCTGAGCAAAATCCGCTATGGAACAAAATTGAATCGAGCATCGGCCAGATATACGAATGGGACACAAACTCGACTTATATCCAGGAACCTCCTTATTTTGAGAATTTTTCGATGGAGACAGGCAGTTTTTCAGATGTGAAAGGCGCTCGGGCGTTGGCGATATTTGGCGATTCAGTGACGACGGATCATATTTCGCCTGCGGGGGCTATCAAACCAAATTCACCTGCCGGTATGTATCTTCGAGAGAACGGCGTCGCTGCAGAAGATTTCAATTCCTACGGTTCGCGCCGTGGGAATGACCGCGTGATGCTCCGTGGCACTTTTGCAAATGTGCGAATTAAAAATATGATGGTCGCTCCGGTCGAAGGCGGCTTTACCAAACACCAACCTGACGGCGAAGACATGACGATCTATGACGCGGCAATGCAATACAAAGCGGAAAACACGCCTTTGGTAATATTTGCCGGCACCGAATATGGTACGGGCAGCTCACGAGACTGGGCCGCAAAGGGAACTTCGTTAATGGGCGTGAAAGCGGTCATTGTTCAGTCTTTTGAGCGAATTCACCGCTCGAATCTTGTTGGCATGGGAGTTTTGCCGCTTCAGTTCAAAGATGGCGAATCAGCTTCAACATATGCATTAGATGGGACGGAAACATTCGATCTTACTGGTCTTGAGGGCACAGAAGTACGACCGCGACAGGACGTATCCCTAAAAATAAAGAGGGCAAATGGTGAGATGATCTATGTTTCGCTGACGCTCAGAATAGACACGCCGATCGAGATCGAATATTACAAAAACGGCGGTATTTTGCCGTATGTTTTGAGGCAGTTGGTAAAAGTATAAATAATTTGTTTTTTTGCCGTTGTAGTGTGAATTCACTGATGTTGGGGTTTGCACAGATAAAACATGTGACAAAATGCGAAACATATGCTATGGTTTCTATTAATTTCCGATCCGTAAGAATCGAGAATTTTTTCGGAAAATGGTGCGACAGAGCAAAAATATCCCGCTAACCCTAACATTTGCAATAGTTGCCGTGTCTCACATGAGCGCGGAACATGGTGATACAAAGCGCGACAGCAGATTACAAGGGTTAAGGGAAATGGGGACAACGTTTGCGGGTAATCGACACGTGTTTTTTGTGCCACACTGTGTCACAATTCAGTGATTTTGAAGATAATCGAGGGGAGCCATTTCCATTGCTTAATTTGCTTGTAAAACATGATCATTAGTGTTAAATTAATAAATTAACGTTTTTGAAATTATCACCCGAATAGTTCTGATTATTTTTTGGAGTTAACTATGAAGAAAACCGCTTTGATCATACTCGTTGTTATTTTTGTGTTCTCTTCTTGCATTCCTTTGTTTGCTCAGAAGTCGAGATCCATAGGAAATCCTATAGTCAGAGGCTCTGTTGCCGAATACCAAGGCATCGACGCTTTCAGCGATGGACAGGGTGTATTTTTGCGCTGGGTGATGAAAGCTGAGCGCGGGAACGTTGGTTTTCTGGTTTACCGGATGGGGGTCTCGGGGCCTGAATTGGTAACTCCGATGATCATGAGCAGATATGCCGGAGCGGTTAACAAAACCTTCAATGGCGAGTCGTATGAGTTTTACGATTTGGCTGGAACGCTCGATTCAACTTACGTCATATGGAATCAGTTTGCTAATGGCAACCGAGTTTCAACGAGTTCTTTCAACCCAAAATTTACCACTGATTTTCTTTTGCATACAGGTTACACAAAAGCTGAACTGGAAAACCGGGCAAGATCAAAGAACGCCGTTCTCAAAAGTAACGATCTCTCGCTGCCGAGCAGTTTGCAGGCCACTGTAAACGCGTCGATCCAGCCGCCTGATCCTGCAATGCAGCGTGTTGTCGTAACACAGCAAAGCGTCAAAATTGCCGTCAAGAAACCAGGAATGTATAGGGTGACCCGGACCGAGCTTCAAAATGCCGGTTTTGATGTTAACAGCGACTCAGCCAACTGGCGGCTCTTTACTGACGGTATCGAGCAGGCAATTATCGTTGGCGACGGAGCACAGTATATTGAGTTTTACGGCAAAACCCTGGACACAAGAGACACAGATACGCGCACATATTTCCTGATCGCAGACACCGTTCCCGGAAGGCGGATGATCACAAAGTTTTTGGGAAATATCGGCGGCAATGTCATCTC
>CAZUEI010000315.1:0-2872 GCA_964618985.1 uncultured Chloracidobacterium sp. | reverse complement strand
ACAAAAACTGCAGGGAAGATAACCTGAAACAGCGACCCGCCCGCAATGCCCATAAATTCGCCAAGAATACGAAACAACAAATGACCGGTTTCATGTATAGGCAGATCGACATTATCTAAAAAGCTGCCCTGCATCGGATCATAAACGATCCAAAGGAAATAAATGCTGAGCAAAATTGCAAAAATGAGTTTTAAAATATTAGGACGCATTTACTGAGAAATTGCGTTTGAGTGTTTCAAAAACTCCTCACGAGAGATTGCGTAAAACACGCAATCTTCGCCATAATGCGGTTCGGTTTTTTCGTAAGTCATGCCGCATTTTTCCATAATTTTCCACGAGCCAACATTTTCTGGAAATGAAACGGCAACGATGCGTTCGAGACCGAGAGATTCAAATCCGTATTTCAGCCAGCCATACGCGCATTCATAACCGTAACCTTGACGCCAAAACCGTTCAGAAAGATTATAGCCCACCTCGATCTCGCCGGTATCTTCGAGCGGCTGCAGGCCGCTTGTGCCGATCAGTTCGCCGGTCTCTTTCAAGCCCATCGCGCAGTTTCCAAAGCCGAATTTGTCATGGCAGTCAATATAAAACTGCAGCCTGACTGCCAAAGACTCTGGATTCTGCATCTTTGTGCCGCCGAGGTAGCGGTTGACGGGTTCGGGTGAACGCATCTCGATTAGCCACGGCAGATCGTCGTGAGTGAGTTTTCTAAAGAAGAGCCGTTCAGTTTCGATCATGTTTAATTCACGGGGAGAGCCGGCAGATCATCCAGGAGTTTTCATGCAATTCATAACAAATACGGTCGTGCAGCCGGCTTTCGCGGCCTTGCCAGAATTCAAATCGGTCGGGCACGAGCCGAAAGCCGCCCCAATGCGGTGGTCTCGGGACATTGCCGCTTGCATATTTTACAAGCAGTTTCGCAGCCTTGGCCATTATCGTCATTCTAGAGTCGATCTTCTCACTCTGATTTGACGCCCATGCTCCGACGCGGCTTGTGAACGGACGTGACTTGAAATACTCGTCTGATTCTTCTGCCGATACTTTGCTCGTGCGGCCGCTGATATTTACCTGCCTTTCAAGCTCGGGCCAGAAGAAGTTGAGCGCGGCGAAGGGGTTTTCCGCAAGTTCCCGGCCCTTACGGCTGTGATAATTGGTAAAGAAAACAAATCCGTCGCGATCGTAGCCTTTGAGCAGTACGACGCGCGATGACGGCCTGCCATCACCGGCAACTGTCGAAAGTGTCATCGCCGTCGGCTCGTTGGCCTGCGACTCGAGGGCTTCATCCATCCAGATACCAAATTGGGCAAAAGGGTCGCTGTCGATCTTCTCCTCGGAAAGTGCTCGCGAGGAATATTCATTGCGTATATCGGCGAGGTTTTTGTTGGTCATTCTAGATCAGATGGACGAGCAGGCCGTCTTTCAACTTCGGCTCGAACCACGTCGATTTCGGCGGCATGATCTCTCCCATATCTGAAACGGCAAAAAGATCGTCCATTGTCGTTGCGAACATCGAAAACGCGACCTTTGCAATGCCTTCGTCAATGATACGCTCAAGTTCTGCCGTGCCGCGAGCGCCGCCTACAAACCCGATCCGCTGGTCCGTTCGGGCGTCACCGATACCTAATACTGGATCGAGCAGAAAGTTCTGCAAAATGCTCACATCGAGTCGCTCGATCGGGTCGGGTTGGCGAACATAGTTGACGTTAAACCGAAGTTTATACCATTTGCTGCCCATATACATGCAAAACTCGCCGTGGTTTTGCGGCTCTTTTTCGTCAGTTTCGCTGAGAATAAAATTCTCCTGTATTCGCGTAAAGAACTCATCTTCCGTCAGGCCGTGCAGATCCTTTACGACTCGATTATACGGCAGGATCCTGAGGTCTTCCGCCGGATACATACCCGCGACAACAAAATTGTAATCTTCCTCTCCAGTATGTTCGGCGTTGTCGGAGCGCATCTTTTCGCGTGCGAGCCGGGCGCTCTCTGCACGGTGATGGCCGTCGGCGATATACAGATCCTCAACCTCCGTGAAGGCCGCTGCCCACTCATCCGTATGCTCAGCCCGCCAGACGCGCTGCACAATGCCCGCTGGACACTCAAATTCGTATAACGGCGGAGCGGTGGTCTTGTCCGCAAACAGGGCGCGAATCTTATCGGTTCCGCGAAATGCCAGAAAGATCAACCCCGTCTGAGCCTTAACTGTCAGCATATGCCCGGTTCGGTCCTCGACCTTGTCGGGCCTCACTTTTTCGTGCTTTTTGACATGCCCGGCTTCATAATCGTCAATCGCAACGCAGCCGACAAGGCCCGTTTGTGTGTGGCTCTGGGCTTCGAGCTGATATATATAAAATGCACGCTCGGGGTCTTTTACGAGATGGCCTTCTTTTATGAAATTCTCCAGATTTTGGCGGGCACGTTCAAAAACCATCTCAGGAGCGGTATTCGATCCTTCAGGGAACTCCGCTTCGGCGCGCGTCACGCGCAAGAAGCTGAGCGGATTGGACGCGATGAACTGCCGCACCTCCGACTCATAAACAACGTCATAAGGAACACACGCTACACGCTTTGCATTTTCCGCTATCGGCCGCAAAGCTCGAAAAGGCTTGATGATTGACAATTATTTACTCCTGAGGCGTTTCTTCCGGCGTTGCGGTAGCAGTAGCGTCAAGCTCCTCGACCACTGCAGGATCTTGGCTAATGATACGCTCTCCCCCGAATGCTTGTTTTTGTCTATTAAAAATTTCGTTCATCATTTGGTTTGCCTGACCCAGCTTGTCGATCTTCCAGACGCCTTCTTCCTGCACAAATGGCACCGTTTCCCACGAACCGAATGAATTCTTTACCTGCAGCGTCGCCTTGTCTCCGTCTA
>CAZUEI010000314.1:0-2892 GCA_964618985.1 uncultured Chloracidobacterium sp. | reverse complement strand
AGCTCGGCAATGGCTTTTTCGCCGTCTTCCTGATTTGCCATTTCGACAAAACCAAATCCGCGCGAGCGGCCGGTTTCACGATCTTCGACTACCGTCGCTGATTCGACAGTGCCTATGCCGGCAAACAATTCCTCGAGATCATGGCTCGAGGTCTGGAACGAGAGGTTCCCTACATAAAGTTTCATTGTCATAATTTCTTTTACCTTTCCCTGGACGGGATTATTACAAGCCAGTGGCGTGATCGGAATCTTTTTCGGAACTCGGTTCTTTTCCGTAAAGATCGCGCCTCGGATGCTCGAGTTGAGCAGCTTATTAAACCAAAGACCAAACCAACCCCCGAACCATCCAAACACCAACAAAGAAACTTATGCAGGTCGTGGGCACATCGTCGTCAATGTGCGAGAGCAGGATTATCGTAAATTATGATGCACGGTTCGCAGTTGAGTTGCAAGCGGGAAGGTAGGATTTTACAAGTGTTACACTTAGCGCAAGAAAATTGATTTTAATTGTTGTTTATGGAAAACTTGAAACCCGACAATGACTGCGCTTGAAACTCTTTCATTACCGAGGACGCCGACGATCGCGGACATTGCCGCGGGCGAACGTGTGTGTCCGGTGTGTTCGCGATCGAACCTCAACGAATATGTGTTGCTCAATTCGCTGCCCGAAGATCTGCAAAAACTGATCTGCGCAAATGCTCCGGGAAAAGCAGATGACTGTGAAGAGGTTTGCGGACGTTGCGCGCGGCTCTTTGAACGGGCGAAGGAGCATATAATAAAAGACGCCGCGATGCAGAAGGACGGCTCGCACGTGCTTTCGACGCCGCTGCGGCTCGATGCTGACGAGCGTTTCACCGGCGAAGGCGTTTGCATAGCATTTCTCGATTCGGGATTTTATCCGCATCCCGACCTGACCCAGCCTGAAAATCGCATAGTCGCATACCGCAATTTGCCAGATGCGGAAAAGGATCTGTCGTCGCTGTTCAAACCCGACGTCGCGAGTTGGCACGGCATGATGACCTCGGTCGTTGCCGCCGGCAACGGCTCGCTCTCGAACGGCTTTTATCGCGGCATCGCTCCGGCGGCGGATGTCGTTCTCATAAAACTGGCGCGAACGGGACGCATCTCCGATCAGGATATTCTCGACGGCCTCGAATGGGTGCTCGAAAATCGCGAGGAATACTCGATAAGGATCGTCAACATCTCAGCCGGTGGCGACGCGGAAAAAAGTTATCTTAATGACCCATTGTCGCAGGCGGTGGAGGAATGTTCGGCCGCCGGAGTGTTGGTCGTCTGCGCAGTAGGCAACGCCGGGCATTTGCCAAATCATCCGGTCGTTCCGCCGGCGAGCGCTCCGTCGTGCATCGCGGTCGGCGGGCTTGACGACAATAATTCGCTCAATCGTGCGCGTCGCGGAATGTATCGCTCGTCTTACGGCCCGACCATTGACGGTTTGCAAAAACCGGAAGTGATAGCATCATCGATCTGGGTTCCGGCGCCCATATTACCACACACGCCGACCGCAAAGCAGGCCGCGCTTCTAGAAAAGCTCGACAAAAGCAAAGACGACGAGCTGCATAAAATTATTAAGGAAAATCCGGGCATCGATCCAGAACTTGACGCGGCTATCGGGCTGCTCGTTCACAACATCAGGCAGATCATCGCCTTAAAGATCGGGCAGGAAAACGTAATTAACAAGCACTATAAATACGTTGACGGAACTTCGTTCTCGGCGCCGATCGTCTCGTCCGTCGCTGCGCAAATGATCGAAGCCAATCCGAACCTTACGCCTTCCGAGATAAAAAAGATCCTCATCTCAACCGCCGAACGCCTGCCCCATCACGAAGTGGACCGCCAAGGCTGGGGCGTCATTGACCCACGCCGCGCCGTCGAGATGGCACTTTCTCTGACATAAAAAAGGCTAAAACAGTTTTACTTCTCCGTCGCTCGTGCTCACTCGCGGTTCGCCCTCATTGAACATTATTCGTTCCCACGTCAGCGGTGAAACCGAGCCGGTCACACCGACGGCGGTGAATCTGAAATTCAGAAGCACGCCGTTTTCTTCTATTGGAAGTGCTCCATACATCACGACTCGCAAAAGCCCGGGCTCTTCGGCGTTGGTCACAACAAAAAGCCCACGACTGACCGTTCCCTTTACTTCGACCGGGTTTTCCTGAGGCTGAATGACCAAAGGATCGTATCTGAGATCGAACTCATAAGAGATGATTCCTTTATCCGCTGATCCCTGAACGCTGACAGGAATAACGGCCTCTTTATAAGCACTCGTAACGATTTGCGGCAACTTAACATCTATGCTCCTCACCGGCCCACTGCCAACTGGCCTCGGGTGCGTTGCCGGATTCCAGTTGCCGCTGGCTTCGCCGACCAGAATCGCTACATAGTCCTCGCCCGTCAGAGGGCTCGTGACCGATGCATAATTCCTGCTGTCGTCATAGGTCTGTGGCGGTGTGGGCAATGGCGAAGGCGCTCCAGTAACAAAGAACTTCCACTGCCCGGCATTTCCTGTGCCGGTAAGGCCCGCCGCGAATCGTGCGATCAACGCCGCGTCGTTCGACGTGATTCCGCCGTTGCCGCTAGTATCTGCCGCAAATCTCTGGTTCTGACTTACGAATCCCGGTGATGATACAACGCCTTGTGCGACCCTCGCCGCGTCATTCGAGGTTATCGCTCCATTCGAGCCGCCCGGCTTGGTCGGTTTTATCGTGTAGCTGCCTGTTCCAAATCCGGTCAAAGTATATGTCCCCGGCGTTCCGGTAATGACCGGCCCGACCGCAGGCGACCCTGCCGTGCTGCTCAACGACACGTTCTTCACAAACCTTGGCGGCACAGGATTACCGATCGCGTTGCCGTAGATGATGGTTCCGCTGATAGA
>CAZUEI010000313.1:0-2899 GCA_964618985.1 uncultured Chloracidobacterium sp. | reverse complement strand
CAACCTTCCAAGGTTCGAAATTATTTTCGGGCC
Source organism: uncultured Chloracidobacterium sp. (assembly GCA_964618985.1). GTDB lineage: Bacteria > Acidobacteriota > Blastocatellia > Pyrinomonadales > Pyrinomonadaceae > OLB17. Next base: position 2,866 of record CAZUEI010000313.1, on the reverse strand, counting down.
TTTTTTCTTTTCTGCTGGAACAATGAGTTAATTACGTGTGTCTCCTCATATCAAAAGGACAACTGAAGGCTCGGGATAGGCGGATGAGGGCTTTTCTATCAAAGGATAGAAAAGCCCTCTTTGGTCACACAACCACTTTCATATTCCCGCTAAAACACAACAAACATCGGACGTTTGCATTAATTGGCCCAATTGTGCATAATAATGCTTGGTTAGTTTCAAGGATTAAATAAGGGTTACATTTAATTTGGCATGATCGAAATTCATAAGAATTTCGGAATTGAGAGTTTGTTGATAATTTTTTATAAATAGGTGAGCGAGTCACCTTTCTCCCGCGAGTTCCTTTCCGACAAATAAATAATTGGAGTTTTTAATTTGAATTTTTCTAAGAAGATAGTCTGTCTCTCTGTGTGCGCTTTTTTTGCTGCCGTGTTTTTTACCGGTTCGGCATCCGCGCAAAACCGTGACAGAGTCGTCAAGACTACATCGAGCCAGCCGACAAACATGCCGCCCACAGTGGTCGTAACCGACATGGTGAAATCTGGCACTGTTTCGCGTCCTGTTCTCACAAATGATATCAGAGTTGTAAAACGTCCGGACGCCGCCTACGAACCGCCGCTGGTTAAGAAGACCGGTTCATCTATGCCCGCAAGTCCTGCCGCAATGGCTGCAGCCGGAAAAACTGTTTACGGTTCATCGGCCAGCATGCGATTGGATAATGCGATCAAGTCGCGTTACGGCATTCCATACCGCTACGGTTCGACCGGCCCATATTCTTATGATTGTTCGGGCTTTGTATGGGCAGCTTTTCAGGAGGCGGGAATAAACTTTACGCGTTCAAGCGCCGCAAGCCTGTGGAACCAATCGCAGCCGGTCGAGGGCGATGAGCGGTTCAAGTACGGCACATTAGTCTTTTTCAATGGCCTCGGACACGTTGGCATCGTCGCCGATGAAAATGGCTTTTATCACGCGTCTTCGAGCAAAGGCATCACCTACTCAACGTTCGCTGGATATTGGGAAAACCGGATCGTGGGATTCCGACGCCTGAGTCCTGAAATGCCGTTACAAAAATAATTTAGTATCCTTAAAAGTAATAAAGCCCGATGTTCGAGATGAATATCGGGCTTTTCATTTTTTGCTTGTCGTCTAACCAATAAATCCCGGCCGCAAATGCGGGTCCTTACATTCATAGATGACCGCGATCTTATCAACGGCAACATACGCGACTTTATCTTCTTCATCGCGTAGATAAAGAACCCCGTTTTTTACATCTACCACATCGCCGCGAAAAGCTGCATTGGTTCCGCATGTGACGTCGATCTTTTTGCCGAGCATTTGTTTTAGCAAATCTTCCATAACCGCACGTTAGATTGTATCAAAACCGGTCCTGCATCGCCGCCGCACGGCCCGACAGTACCCATTGACTTGGTTTGGAACCACCGTTATTCTTCGCAGTTGACATTGCTTTTTGCTTTTTTGAATACGTGAGAGCAGCCCCAATCATCGCCATATCACGAGCAGCCTCACTTAATTCCAAAGGCTTTTTCCTTTCGTTAAACCGCGGAATGAAGCCCGTATCGAGTTTGCCCGCTATAAACTCTTCGTCATCCATTATCTCGCGGAAAAACGGCAGCGTAGTTTTGATGCCGCCGATCTCGTATTCCATCAACGCCCGCCGCATTCGGTCTATAGCTTCGCTGCGGTCTTTACCGTAAACGGCAAACTTCGAGATCATCGGGTCGTAATAGATCGACACCTCCGCCCCCTCATAAACGCCGCCGTCATCGCGAACGCCTGGCCCGTGCGGTACTCGGAGCCGCGTGATCCGCCCCGGTGAAGGCATAAAATTGTGCTCCGGGTCTTCGGCGTAAACCCGGCACTCAATAGCATGGCCTTTCCAGACAACATCGTCCTGCGTAAACGAAAGTTTTTCACCCCAAGCAACTCTTATTTGCTCGCGGACAAGGTCAATGCCCGTCACTAATTCAGTCACCGGATGCTCGACCTGCAGCCGCGTGTTCATTTCGAGAAAATAGAACGAGCGATCAAGATCGGAAACGAGAAATTCAACTGTGCCTGCCCCAACATAATCAACCGCTTTTGCAACCTTTACGGCGCAGGCTCCCATCTCGGCTCGCAGTTCGGCGGAATTTATCGGCGACGGAGCTTCCTCGACCACCTTTTGATGCCGCCGCTGGATCGAGCATTCGCGCTCGCCTAGGTGAACATGATTGCCGTGCGTATCGGAAAAAACCTGTATCTCGATATGACGCGGACGGACTACAGCTTTTTCAACATACACTTCATCATCGCCAAAACTGGCAAGAGCCTCGGATTGGGAGGCTTCTAAGGCTGATTTAAGCTCGCTTTCATCCATTACGAGTCGCATTCCCTTACCGCCGCCTCCCGCCGACGCCTTTAGCATCACCGGATAACCAATACTCGCAGCCGTTTCCTTCGCATCCTGATACGACGTCAATGGCTCGGTCGCACCCGGAACGACCGGCACGCCGGCTTCGATGGCTATCTTTCGTGCCGCCATTTTGCCGCCCATCGATTCCATGGCTTCCGGCGGCGGGCCGATAAACGTAATGCCGGCTTTTGTTACCTCGCGGACAAATTCGGCGTTTTCCGACAAAAATCCGTAGCCCGGATGTATCGCCTCAGCACCCGATCTTTTTGCGACATCAATGATCTTTTCCCAGCGAAGATAACTCTCGCTCGAAGGCGGCGGGCCGATGTGAAATGCTTCGTCGGCCATACGCACGTGCATCGCATCTTTATCCGCATCAGAATAAACGGCGACCGTCGCGATCTTCATCTCGCGGCAGGCACGGATCACGCGACACGCGATCTCTCCTCGATT
>CAZUEI010000312.1:0-2900 GCA_964618985.1 uncultured Chloracidobacterium sp. | reverse complement strand
CTAACTCGATCGGGTCGTTTGAAGGCGTCGCGGCTGTGATCAAGACGGCGTCGGCACCGCGTCCGCGTGAGAATTCTTTTACTGCTTTGCTCGCATCGTCAGGAGTTGAGCACATTTCGGCTCCCAATTCCTTTGCGAGGTTAAGTTTTGATTCGTCAATATCGACGCCGAAAACTCGGCAGCCGTTGGCTTTGAGCAATTGGACGGTGATCTGGCCGAGCAGCCCCAAACCAATGACGACAAACGCTTCGCCCAAAGTCGGCTGCGAAAGGCGGACGCCTTGCAGGGCAATGGCACCGAGCGTGCCAAATGAGCCTTCGTCAAAATTGATCTTGTCAGGCAGGCGGACACATAAATTCTGTGGCACCGAGATCATCTCTGCGTGCGAAGCATAACCTGCTCCGGCACATGCAACGCGGTCGCCGACCTTAAAGCCCAAAACATCCTCGCCGACCGCCGCAACAATGCCGGCGGCGCTGTACCCAAGGGCTGTCGTGCCGTCGAGCTTTGCTTTGACGGCCGTGTAGGTGTTCATCAGGCCTTCCGTTCGCGCCTTGTCGATGACTTGTTTTACAAGTTCGGGGCGTTCTTTTGCCCTTGCCAACAGGCTCTTTTTCCCCGAATCAACCGCGATCTTTTCCGTCCCGGCGCTAATGAGTGAGGATGCCGTTCTGACCAGCAAGCGGCCACGCTGCACGCCGGGCGTCGGCACTTCATATACCGCGACAACGCCAGAGCGCATATTTTGGAGGATTTGTTTCATGATCGGATCAAATCAATTGCAAAATAGTAAAATAGCAATAAACCCGCCGATTTACGAACGGCGACGTTTTGCCGCATAATGATTGTGATGAAAATTCCTTTTGTTGACCTTAAAGCTCAATATTTGAGCCTGAAAGATGAACTTGACGCGGCTAATGCGAATGTCGTTTCGGAAACTGCATTTATTGGCGGCAGGTATGCGTCGGCTTTTGAGAAGGCTTTTGCCGAATATCTCGGTGTGGGTCACTGTGTAGCTGTCGCGAATGGCACGGATGCCATCGAGATCGCTTTGCAGGCCGTCGGCATAGAACCCGGCGATGAAGTGCTGGTGCCCGCCAACACCTTTATTGCGACAGCCGAAGCCGTCTCAAATATCGGCGCTCTCCCTGTTTTTGTTGATATTGAACCGCTTTTCTATCACATCGACCCCGCAGAGATCGAGGAAAAGATAACTCCTCGGACAAAAGCTATAATTCCGGTACATCTTTACGGCCTGCCTGCCGACATGGACTCGATAATGCCTATTGCCCAAAAGCACGGCTTGAAAGTCGTCGAAGACACGGCACAGGCACACGGCGCGACTTACAAAGGGCAAAAGGTTGGTTCGTTCGGCGATGCCGCGACGTTCAGTTTTTATCCAAGTAAGAATCTCGGCGCTTTTGGTGATGCAGGAGCGATAGTTACGAACAACACCACCACTACAGACCGCGCGAGGTTGATAGCCAATCACGGCCAGGCAGCAAAAAATCGCCATACTATTGTCGGACGCAACAGCCGAATGGACGGCATACAGGCTGCCGTTTTGTCCGTAAAGCTGCCGCATCTTGATAGCTGGCTTGAGGCAAGGCGTAGTCATGCACGGCTTTACAATGAACTTTTGTCAGACAGCGATATTGTGTTTCCAGTCGAGCCGGAACACTCGAGACATACATATCATTTATACGTCGTCCAAGTGTCCGATCGTGATGGCGTCCAAGCTAAATTGGCCGAAGCCGGAATTGAAACTGGCGTTCATTACCCGACGGCTCTGCCTTTTATGGAAGCGTATCAGCATTTAGGCCACACGCCCGAAGACTTTCCAGTCGCTCATTCTCAAATGGGCAAGCTGCTGTCGCTGCCGATGTATGCCGAATTGACAGATGAAATGATCGAGTATGTCTGCACGAAGTTGAAAAACGCGATACCCCGCTCGATCGCTGCCAAGGAGTGACCCAACCGTTGGATGCCAAGGAAAAAGCGATCTGGATCGATCTGGACAATTCCCCCCATGTTCCGCTTTTTGCGCCTATCATACGACATTACCGCGCAAATGGCGTCGTGGTCGTTTTGACCGCCCGCGATCATGCTCAAACTGTCGAACTGTTCCAAATGGCAGGTTTTGACGGTGCTTTCAAAGTTATCGGCAAACATTACGGCAAAGGTAAAATGGCCAAGATATATGGTCTTCTGGTTCGTTCGATTCAACTAGCATCTCATATAAGATCGGTCAGAAAGTCCGTTGAAAATATCGCCGTCGCTGTCAGCCATGGTTCGCGGTCGATGGTGCTTGCTGCAAAATGGTTGAAGATTCCAGTCGTTACAATGTATGACTATGAATTCACAGAAACCCGCATTTTCAATAGTTTTTCCGATAAAGTGATCGTCCCGGAAATGATCCCCGATGCGGTTCTCGACGAGATCGGCTTGGCTGAGGATAAAAGATATAAGTATCCGGGAATTAAAGAAGAATTATATGTCCGGGATTTTGAACCGACGCCTGGTTTTCGGAGACAATTTCTCGAAAATCAAGGCCTTGAGAGCGATGGCAAAATACTTGCCGTTCTCCGGCCACCCGCAACGACTGCCAATTATCACTCGGCAAGGAGCGAAGAATTGCTGGACGAAATATTACGATTCCTGTCGCAGTCTGATGTATTAACAGTGATAGTGCCGCGATCGGCGGAACAAGGCGAATATATTAAGAAAAGAGTCGAGGCCATTTCCGATAGCGACCTCAACTGTATCTTTTTAAATGAGGCCGTTGACGGTCTCGATCTTGCGTTTGCATCTGACCTGTTAATATCCGGCGGCGGCACGATGAACCGCGAAGCCGCATTGCTCGGCGTGCCGGTTTACAGCATTTTTGCCGGGCGGCAAGG
>CAZUEI010000311.1:0-2906 GCA_964618985.1 uncultured Chloracidobacterium sp. | reverse complement strand
TTACGTGCGGGCTTACGCATTTTATTAAAACGTCTCGTCCGGGTCGTATTTAGTCTCGCTTTCTTCCGGATGATCGGGAAAGGCTTTGGTCATGCCGAGGCCGAAGTGATCGACCTGGACCGCTCCGTAACGGTGCATGATGTCGGCGGCTTCGTCGCGAAGAGGGGTTTTGTGGATGTGGACCATCATCACGCAATGGCCGTCGTGGAGAGCCTTTTCGTAGCGTTCCATGATGATGCGGTCGTAGGTGATGTTGCGAAATTTGCGTAAGAGAGTGGCAACGAGGCCGTGCGATTCGCCTGTGAAATCAAACGTCTGCGCTCCCGGAACACCGCAAAACATCTCGATGTCATTTGCATCGAAGCCGTTCTGCTTTAAATCCTCGGCCGCCGCGACTCCGGCGCCAGAGTCTTCGAATATACCCATCAATTTGAATAGCGGGTCTGGCGTGAACGCTTGCTCGCTGTTAATGTCAACCACTCTCGACTGGCCCGCGTCTGTGCTCATAACGGTTCCTCCTGTGTTTTGTTCTATAGGTTGGACTCTACACCCGTGGTCAATGGTTTACCAGAGTTTTTAGCCGCAGATACACGCAGATTACGCAGATAAAGCCAATCAGATCTGATTTGATCTGTGCTATCTGCGTTGATCTGCGGCAAAGAATCCTATTTCCGGTTGAGGTTCTCGTCGTAAAGCTCTCGGTAAACACGATAGTTGGTCATTACCTTGAAGACGTATTTCTTAGTCTCGGCAAAGCCAACCTCGGCGGCGAAGATACCGGGCTCTTTCGGTTTGGAACGGTTCCACCAGCGGGCGGCGTTATCCTCGCCGCCGTTGTAACTTGCTGCGACCGCCTCATCAAGCCCACCAAATTCCTCTTTCAAAGCGGCTATGTATTCGCAGCCAATAGCGATATTTGTACGGACCACGTATAGATCGTCGGGCTGGATGGATTGGAAGCCCGCCTTCTGATTATATTTGAGAGCCGTGTCGTAGGTTAGCTGGAGCAGCCCGCGAGCCGCCGCAGGTGATTTGGCATCCGGACGGAAGGAGCTTTCCTGTTTTATGATCGCCAGGATGAATCTCGGATCGAGATTCCGCCTTTTTGCTTCCTGAATGATCTCACTGCGAAAAACAACGGGATTATCTGCGACAGAAACCGACGCCATCTTAGCCGTTCGTTTTAGATATTTTCCTTTGTTCAATTTATCCGACGCAAGCCCGCCAAAGTAGGAGCCGTTAACATCCGGTATCGATGAGTAAACCGCCATCGCCTCACTGCGTTTACCGGCATTTTCGAGAGCGACACCGCGCAGGAATTTGATTTCATCTATACTCGTCATCGAACCGGAGAAATTGGACTGAGAAAGGATCAGCAAAGCTGTTGCATCAGCTTCCTTCCAAAGACCGCGGTATATTTCCATTCGCAAGCGGCCCTGCAGAGCGTTTGTCTCGGTCGCCGTTCCTGCAAATTTCGCTCGCGCCTTTTCGACCCATAAGATCGCCTCATCGTACTTGCCTGCCTCTCGCAGGGCGTCGATGATGTTCAGGTGAGCAGATTCGACCCGCTCGCCGATCGGATACGTCAAAATATATTGCTCGTAGATCACAGCGGCTTCGGCGTTTTTGCCTATACGAACGTGACATGCGCCTTTGAAAGACAGGCCTTCGCGACCATCCTTTGTCATCGGATATTCGCGGGCTACGCGGTCGAGATACGGTATGGCCTTTCCGTACTCACGTTCCCAGTAATATGAACGTCCGGTCATGAACAATGCGCCTGACATCGCCGGATCGGTCGGGTAATTGTCGAATATTTTCTGAAAATGCTCGCGGGCTTCGAGGAACTGGCGGTTATCAAAATACGCTTGCCCGCGTGACAAGTGCTCTGCCGCTGACAAGGTTTGCAGTTTGCCGTTGGTTCGATTGCCCTTATCTTTTCCTATAACGCCTTTTAATGTCGAATCAGATGCCTGCGGAATCACGAACACCGTCAATACAAACGACATCGCGGCGACTGCGGTTAGATTCTTCATAAAAGCGACGGGCATGAGTTTACGCATTAGGATAACCGATAATTAGACGACTCGGCAATACAAACCGTTGCTGTCGATAAACGAACATTTCTTTGCTATTATTCGTAATTGAGCGTGTAAGACAAATGATTCCTTGCCAAAATTGCGGAAAACTTAATTCGGGCGAAACCAACTTTTGCCGTTTTTGCGGGACAAAATTCGTGTTTCAAAAGCCGATATCCGATAACCCATATGATTTTTCCGCACCGCGTCCGTATGCGTGGAAGACGGATGAATATCCGGCTCGTAACAACCAACGTCCGACGATGGCAGATGAGACTGCGGAGGAGGAAACCGTACCGCTCAACCGCGCCAATCTCAATTATCGGGCTGCTCCGATTGTCTATCAACAGCCTCAGAATCAGTATGGATCGCAGATAGCCCTGGGTTCAAATTACGCGATCGATGCTAACTATCACTGCCCGCGATGCGGCAGTTCCTATCTTCCTGTTATCGACCGCCGCATCTCAACTGCCGGCTGGATCGTCTTTTCCTGCTTGCTCGTTTTCACAGTGATCTTTTTTTGGGTCGGACTTCTAATGAAGGAAGACGTCGCGGTCTGTCCCGTCTGCCGGGCGAAGGTCAGTTAGCGATAATAGTAGCCTTTCGGATGCTCGATCTTGACCTCGGGGTTAGTGCTCCTGACCTCAACCTTGTGGTAGCCCTTTTTCATGTGCGTCGAAAGATAAGTCAGCGAGAACTGCCGGTTTAACGAGAGCGTCAGGTCCCTGAAAAACGGCAAATAGTTCACCGGCGAGATCGAACCGTGAGAAAATGCGCGGCCACCGGTCTCTTCGGACAATTTCTCCAGCGCTCCCTGCGATGCCAATC
>CAZUEI010000310.1:0-2927 GCA_964618985.1 uncultured Chloracidobacterium sp. | reverse complement strand
ACGGCGAATCCACGCACACGATAACGCAGTTCGGTACTCTGCCGCCAGATAACGACATGTTTGCACAGGCTCAGATTCTGACGCCGGGTTTCGTTCCGATAACGATCAACGGACGCAACACAAACGCATCATTCGAGACGAACGAGCCGGCACACGCCGGAAGCACGGCAGCGCGTTCTGTATGGTACCGATGGACCGCGCCGACGAGCGATCTGTATAGTTTTACAACGTCGGGCAGCGATTTTGACACTGTGATGGCGATCTACACCGGTTCGAGCGTGAACAATTTGACGTTGATCGCCGGGAACGACGATACGACGACGTTTGATCAAACTAGCAAGATCAACTTCAGAGCCGCCGCCGGTACGGTTTATAGCATTGCGATCGACGGAGCTAACGGATCGAGCGGGAGCATCGTACTCAACTATCGACAATACAGCCGACTTTACAGGCTCTATCTGCAAAACTTTAACGGTTTTCCGACGTCGATCATCCCGACATCCGTGACGGCAATCCGGCTGGACGGGCAGGGGCCGACCATAAATGGAACATTTGTCTCACTTGGAGTCTATGAATTCGATCTGCCTGATGACAATCTTCCTTATGTCGTGACTATTTCAGGCCCCAACGGCATTACATGGCAGCCGTCCACGTATCTGATAGAAGGTGTATCGGGCGAATCGATGCCGGGTCCGTCACCGACGCCGATGCCCGGCGGCCAGAATCAGACATCCAACCCGACAAACACCATTCCGCAACATTTCTTGGGATTTGTTCACGGCATCAGCACACTAGAACCGACGCCCTCGCTAAGTGTGCAAATTGCTTCAACGGGCAGCAGCAGCGCGGTGCCGCCGATGCAGTGCGGGCCTCCAACTGTAGGCACAAGTCCGCTCGTACTTGCACCTGGTGGGCCTGGTGGAGTGAGAGTGAGGTATGATTGTCTGGCCCAACCCAACACAACACATCAGATAGTGCCAAATAGGCCCCAAACGGCGTTTCAGTTTTTGGTGCAGCCGCTGCCACAGACTGTGATTAACTCTTTTCACACTGCAACATCGTCTGAGGCCATTACCGCAACGGCCGCATCGACCTTCAACATTGACGGACAGGTTCGAGACGGCGCTACAGGTTTGGCCGGAGTGCCCATTGATATTTCGAACTCGACCGGGATAATAACGACGAGGGTGACAAGCGGCACCAACGGGATATACCTCGCTCAGAATCTTGCACCCGGGGATTATACTTTGCGGGCGGCAAGCAGCAATTATGTGTTCCTCCCCGAGATGGTCACTTTGACTTCGGCACATGTAACGCGCGATATTCCTGCTGTGCCATGTTCCTATCTCTTCACGGGCGACGGCAATTTTACCGGATTTGGCGGCCAAGGACAGTTCGCCGTGACGCAGCAGATCTCGGGTCTTGCGGCGGTCATTGGCACTCAATGCACCTGGGCAGCGGATCGCGGCAGCAATTGGGTCAGCGTCCTTTCGAGCAGCAACCTCGGTAACGGCAACGTTCAATTCTCGGTTAAGCCGAACCCAGAACAAGTACCCAGACAGACGACTATAAATGTCGGGGGGCAAGGTTTCGTGATTACGCAGGAAGCCGGCTTCCCGGTCACAGGCACTATTACATACGGCAACACACCGAGCGGATCGCCGACGCCGCGTTTTGTTTCAAACGTCCTGATAAACGGCGTTGGGTCGTTTGGAGTCTCAACCGTGTCTGGTTTTCCTGACGGAGCATATTCGCTTGCGGGATTCGGATCGGGTGCATATACGGTCACGCCGTCGAAAACGGGTAGCGTGAATGGTGCAATAAGCTCCTTCGATGCAGGTAGAATAGCGTTGCACGTTGCCGGAATAACCACTTTGACCGGAAACTCGCGGATCGTCGCCGATGTCAGCGGAAACGGAACTATTTCGTCGCTGGATGCCGGAATGATCGCAAAATTTGTCGTTGGCCCCCCGTATATAGCGCCGGGAATTGGCCAAACGGCGAGATGGAAGTTTTCGCCCGTGAGCAGATCGTATGCGTCGGTTAATACCAGCATTTCCGGGCAGGACTACTCGGTTCTGTTGATGGGTGAAGTTTCGGGTAACTGGACCAATACCGGTTCGAGTTCAGTGATAAGAGGCGATAATGGAAGCACTGCTAATGGTCCGGAGAGGTCTTTGGGGGTCTCTGTACCGCGATTGAAGTCATCAGCCGGAGAAGACATCATCATTCCGATCTCCGTCGAAGGTGCGGTGAACAAAGGAATCATTGCGTATGAGTTCGATCTCAGGTACGATCCCTCGGTGATTCAGCCTCGCGAAAATCCGATCGATCTAACGGGAACACTCAGCCGCGGCCTTACCTCTGTTTCCAATACGAATGAACCGGGACTTTTGAGAGTCGTAGTGTATGGCGCAATGCCGATCAATAGCAACGGAATTCTCCTCAACCTCAGATTTACCGCTGTTGGATCTGCGGGTTCAGTATCAACACTTACATGGGAACGGATCATGTTCAACGAAGATGGCCCTGGCACGAACGCAACTGACGGATTGATAGAGATTTTGGCTGCAACAGATTAGAGCTGTCAAAAAAACGTGGAGCCGCCCATCGGAGTCGAACCGACGACCTTTCGATTACGAATCGAATTTGAGGCATATAATACGATAACATAGATATTCAATTCTTCCTCAAATAGGCAACAAAACCCCTGTGTTTAGGCATGTTATGGACATGCCGGGCTCCCGCTTGTTTCATCTGATAACATGCATTATCATCGGAGTAATAGGAAACTTTTTAGGAAACTCCTGATGACCAATGAGTGACAAGATTGAAACGAGAAGTCAAAAGATAACGCAGAAAAAGTCAGCCAAACGGTTTTGGCGGGAGATAAAGGGGTTTTGTTGCCTATTTGAGGAAGAATTGAG